>NZ_JBBJUP010000008.1:0-225566 GCF_037727765.1 Pseudonocardia spirodelae
GCGCCGCCTCCCGGTCCCGAGGTCGGACCACCCGGACAGGTGAGCCCGAACCCGACGATACCGACGCCGTGCCCGGCCCCACGGGCGGCTCAGCGGGGCGGGCCGGTCGCCGGGTCGACGGTGTCGAGCACCTCCACGGGGTCGCCCAGCGCGACCTCGGCGCCGGGGGTGTCCGGCACCAGGTTCACCCCGAACCAGACGCCCTGGTCGAACCGGCGGTGCCGGGCGAGGGTGACCATCGGCTCCCGGCCCTTCGTCGCGGTGCCGGGGTCGACGGTGGTGAGTACGCAGCGCGCGCAGCCCTTGGCGACGCGGAACTCCGCGTCGCCGATCCGGATCCGCCGCCAGCCGTCCTCGGCCCAGGCCGGTGCGCCCCCGACGACGACGTTGGGCCGGAACCGGGCCATCGGCAGCGGCCCCTCCGCGGCGTGCGGGCCGTCGGCGACCAGCGCGTTCAGCGCGTCGAGCGAGGCGGTCGAGGTGAGCAGCAGCGGGTAGCCGTCGGCGAAGGAGACCCGGTCGTCGTCGCGGGAGAACTGCGGGTCCGGGCGCCGGCGGTCCGGGTCGTCGAGGTGGACCAGGCGCACCGGCTCGCCGAGCAGCGCGGAGAACCAGGCGGCGGCCTCGTCCCCGGCCGGGACGCCCGCGGTGTCCCACCGGTGCACGCGCACCGGGACCGGCTCGCCGGTCGGCACCGGCACGGTCAGCGGCGGGAGCCCGGGACCGGTGAGCCGCAGCCCGTCGGCGGCCGGCGTCGGCGCGACGAGCACGAGCCGCGGGTGGGTGCGGGCGGTGACCATGGCGCCGTCCGCACGCACGACCATCCAGCGCCGGTCCCCGGCGAGACCGGCCCGCTCGACGACCGCCCGCGCCACCCCGGCGCCGCGGCAGGACTTCACCGGGTACCGGTGCAGCCCGGCCAGCCTCACCATCCGGAGAAGAACTCCCCGGACTGCCGGAGCTGGCGGGTGCTGCTCCCGATGATCAGCTCGGTGGGCAGCGTGACGTGCTCGGACACGTTGCGGTCGCCGCGCTCCAGCAGCAGCCGCCCGGCCTCGAGGCCCTTCTCCCGGAACGGCTGGCGGACCGTGGTCAGCCCGGCCCGCTCGGCCTCGGGGACGCCGTCGAACCCGGCGATCGAGAGGTCCTCGGGCACCCGCAGGCCGCGGTCGCGGGCCTCGCGCAGCGCGCCGAGGGCGAGGATGTCGGAGGTGCAGACGAGCGCCGTGATGCCGGGATGGGCGTCCAGCAGGGCGGCGGTCCCGTCCGCGCCCGCGTCCGCGGAGTGCTCGAAGCGCTCGATCACCGGGACGTCGGCCCAGTTCACCCCGGCCTCGGTGAACGCGGCGGCCAGCCCGGCCAGGCGCTCGCGCTGCACGCTGTAGGAGCTGCCCTGCTGGCGGGCGACGTCGGCGGGGCCGTCGTGACGGCGGGAGCCGAGCCGCATGCAGAGCACACCGACCCGTCGGTGGCCGAGTTCGACGAGGTGGCGGCCGAGCGCGAGCGTGCCCGCCCGGTCGTCGACGCCGACCCGGTCGACCCCGCCGATGTCGGCGGGCTGGTCGCAGACCACGGTCGGGACGGGGCGCTGCAGGACCGCGCGGAAGTGCGGGTCGTCCTCGCTGACGGAGTAGACGACGAAGCCGTCGACCCCGGCCTGGTAGACCGCGTCGACGTCGGAGTGCTCGGGACTGACCGGCACCAGCAGCAGGCCGGTACCCGCCTTCTCGCACGCCAGCGCGAGGCCCTCCAGGAATCCGGTGGCGCCCGGGTCACGGAAGGCGTAGCTCAGCGCCTCGGTCAGCAGCAGCCCGACCGCCCCCGCGCGGCGGGTGCGCAGCGACCGGGCGACCGGGTCCGGACCGGGGTAGCCGAGGCGGCGGGCCGCCTCCAGCACGCGCTCGCGCAGCGGCGCGGACAGCTGGTCGGGGCGGTTGTAGGCGTTGGACACGGTCGTCCGCGAGACCCCGAGCTCGGCCGCCAGCGACGCCAGCGTCGCCGGGCGCCGCGGGTGCTGGGGGCCGGTCATTCCCGGAACGGTAGCGGCGCCGTCACGCGCGTGAAAGCCCGCCCCGATCCGGCCCACCGGGATCACATCGCGCACGCGTCACGCGCGGCCCGTGCAGCGGTAGAGTGAATCTGAGAACGATTTCCAATAAAGCTATGCCGATATGTTGATGGGAGTTCCGTCCGTGTCCCGATCCCCGCTCCGTCCGGCCGCCCTGGTGGCCGGGCTGGCCGCCCTCGCCCTGGGCGCCACCGCCTGTGGCTCCGGCCAGGTCGACGCGCCCACCAGCGCCGACACCCCGCAGGTGAAGATCGTCGCCTCGACCGATGCCTGGGGCGCGGTCGCCCGCGCCGTGGGCGGCAACTACGCCCAGGTCACCTCGGTGATCGACTCCCCCGACGTCGACCCGCACGGCTACGAGCCGACCCCGCAGAACGCCGCGACCGTCGGCGGGGCGCAGCTGGTGCTGATGAACGGCGGCGGCTACGACGCGTTCATGACCGACCTCGTCGCGGCCTCCGGCAGCCGGGCCCCGGTCGTCGACGCCGTCGAGGTCTCCGGCATCGAGGGCGCCACGGAGGCCGCCGCCGACGACCACGCCCACGACCACGCCGCCGAGGCGTCCGGCGAGGCCGGCCACGAGCACGAGGGCGAGCACGCGCACGGCTCGTTCAACGAGCACGTCTGGTACGACCCGGACACCGTCACGACGGTGGCCCAGCAGCTCGCCGACCAGCTCGGGCGCATCGACCCGGGCGCCGCCGAGTACTTCCGCACCAACGCCGCGACCCTCGCCGGCGGAGCCGCCCAGCTGAAGTCGAAGGCCACCGAGATCGGCCGCGCCCACCCGGGCGCCACCGTCGCCGTCACCGAGCCGGTCCCGGACTACCTGCTCGACGCGGCCGGCCTGAAGAACGCGACGCCGCAGGAGTTCTCCGCCGCCGTCGAGGAGGGCACCGACCCGCCGGCCGCCGTCGTCGCGCAGATGCTCGGGCTCTTCACCGCGAACCCGCCGGTCGGCGCGCTGGTCCTCAACAGCCAGACCACCTCCCCGACCACCGACCAGGTCCGGTCCGCGGCGCAGCAGGCCGGGGTCCCGGTCGTCGAGATGTCGGAGACGCTGCCGCAGGGCACCACCGACTGGGTGCAGTGGATGAACGCCAACCTCGACGAGCTGGCCGGGGCGCTGAACCGCTGACATGGCCACCTCCGACCCCGCCGCCGACCCCGCCGCGCTGTCACTGCGTGGCGCCGGGCTGCGGTTCGGCGAACGGACCCTGTGGTCCGGCCTCGACCTCGACGTCGCACCCGGCGAGTTCGTCGCCGTGCTCGGCCCGAACGGCTCCGGCAAGACGACGCTGATGCGCGTCCTGCTGGGCCTGCTCCCGCTGTCCGAGGGCACCGTGACCGTCGGCGGCCACACGCCGCGGCGCGGCAGCCCGGAGATCGGGTACGTCCCGCAGCAGCAGCCCCTCGACCCGGACCTGCCCCTGCGCGGGCGGGACCTGGTCGGTCTCGGCCTCGACGGCCACCGCTTCGGCCCCGGCTTCGGACGCCGCCGCGAACGGCGCGTCCGGGTGGACCGCGCGCTGGAGCAGGTCGCCGGCACGCACTACGCCGACGCCCCCGTCGGGCGGCTCTCCGGCGGCGAGCAGCAGCGGCTGCGGATCGCGCAGGCACTGGTCGGGGACCCGGCGGTGCTGCTGTGCGACGAGCCGCTGCTCTCGCTGGACCTGTCCCACCAGCGGACGGTGACCCGGCTGATCGACGAGCGCCGCCGCGCCGCCGGCACCGCGGTGCTCTTCGTGACCCACGAGATCAACCCGGTCCTGCCGCTGGTCGACCGGGTGCTCTACCTGGTCGACGGCCGGTTCTCCATCGGCAGCACCGACGAGGTCATGACCTCGGAGACCCTGTCGCGGCTCTACCGCACCGAGGTCGACGTGCTGCGGGTCCGCGACCGGCTCGTCGTGGTCGGGGCCGAGGACGCCCCGGTCACCCGCGACGCGCACGCCGAGCACGGCGCCGCCCCGGTCGGGGGTGGCGCGTGAGCGAGTTCCTGGCACGGATCCTGGACCTGTCCGGGACCGGCGAGCTGCTGACACTGCCGTTCGTCCGCAACGCGCTCATCGCCTGTGCGGTGCTGGGCGTGGTGGCGGGACTGCTGGCCCCGCTGATCGTCAGCCGCGGGATGGCGTTCGCCGTGCACGGCACCGCCGAGCTGGCCTTCACCGGCGCCGCGGCGGGGCTGCTGCTCGGCGTCGCCGTCGGGTTCGGCGCGGTGGTGGGCGCCGTCGTCGCGGCGGTGATCTTCGGGATCCTCGGGCTGCGGCAGCGCGAGCGTGACTCCGCGATCGGCGTGGTCATGGCGTTCGGGCTCGGCCTGGGCGTGCTGTTCCTGTCCCTCTACGACGGCCGCTCGGCCAACCGCTTCGGCCTGCTCACCGGGTCGATCGTCTCGGTGGACCAGCAGAACCTGGTCATCCTGGGCGTCGTCGCCGTCGTCGTGCTCGCGACGCTGGCGGTGCTCTACCGGCCGCTGCTGTTCGCCAGCACCGACCCCGAGGTGGCGCTGGCCCGCGGCGTGCCCGTCCGCGCGCTGACCCTGGTGTTCGGCGTGCTGATCGGGCTGGTGACGGCGCTGGCCGTGCCGATCGTCGGCGCGATCCTGGTGCTGTCGGTGCTGATCGTGCCGGGCGCCGCGGCCAACCGCGTCACCGCCAACCCGCTCGTCGCGACCGTCGTCGCGATCGTGATCGCGGAGGTCGCGCTGGTCGGCGGGACGATCCTGTCCCTCGCGCCGGGGCTGCCGATCTCGGCGTACGTGGCGACCATCGGGTTCGCCGCCTACCTGCTGTGCCGCCTCGTCGGGCGGCTGCGCGGCCGCGGCCCGGCCCGGGCCTGACCGCCCCTCGTGCACGGTGTCCGGGGCGCGGGCCCCGGACACCGTGCACGAGCACGTCAGCGCTCCAGGCGGCGACGGCGCGCGACCTCGGCCAGCACGACCCCGGTCGCGACCGAGGCGTTGAGCGACTCCACGCGCCCCGCCAGCGGGATCGAGACGGTCAGGTCGCAGGTCTCGCGGACCAGCCGGGACAGGCCCTTGCCCTCCGAGCCGGTGACGATCACCAGCGGGCCCGTGGCGAGGTCGAAGTCGTCGAGGGAGACGTCACCGTCGGCGGCGAGGCCCGCGATCATCAGCCCGGCGGAGGCGTACTCCTGCAGGGTGCGGGTCAGGTTCGTGGCCCGCGCGACCGGCACCCGGGCCGCCGTACCGGCCGAGGTGCGCCAGGCGACCGCGGTCATGCCCGCCGCGCGGCGCTGCGGGACGACGACGCCGTGCCCGCCGAACGCACCCACCGACCGGACGACCGCACCCAGGTTGCGCGGGTCGGTCACGCCGTCCAGCGCGACGGCCAGCGCCGGGCGCCCGGAGTCCGAGGCCGCCTCCAGCACGTCGTCGGGGTGGGCGTAGGAGTACGGCGGCACCTGCAGGGCCAGGCCCTGGTGCAGTGCGCCACCGGTGATCCGGTCCAGGTCGTTGCGGGGCACCTCCAGGATCGAGATGCCCTGCTCGGCGGCCAGCGCGACCGACTCGGCGACGCGGTCGTCGGCGGCCATGCCGGTCGCGACGTGCAGCGCGGTCGCCGGCACACCGGCCCGCAGGCACTCGACGACCGGGTTGCGCCCGAGCACCGTCTCCGGGCCCTCGCCGTCGCCGCGACGGCCCGCGACGGGACGGCGGCGCTGCTGGTCCTGCTGCGCGGAGCGGCGCGCGGCCGCCCTCGCCTTGGGGTGGCCGGGGCGCATCTCGCCGGGCGGGGTCGGCCCCTTGCCCTTCAGCGCACGCCGCGACTGGCCGCCGGAGCCGACGACCATGCCCTTCTTCGTGCCGTCCTTGCGGATCGCTCCGCGGCGCTTGGAGTTGCCTGCCATGAGTTCTACGAGTCCTATGCGTCTTTGAGAGTCCAGGTGGAGCCGCCCGCGCCGTCCTCGACGGCGATGCCGGCGGCGAGCAGCTCGTCGCGGAGCCGGTCCGCGGTGGCGAAGTCGCGCTCGGCGCGCGCCGCACGGCGGCGCTCGAGCATCGACTCGACCAGGGTGCCCAGCGCCTGCCGGGCGGCGTCGCCCGAGTCGTCGGCCGCCCCGCCGACGGCCAGCGGGTCGAGGCCGAGCACGTCGGTGGTGGCCCGCACCGCGGCGGCCGCGGCGCGCGCGCCCGCGACGTCGCCGGCGTCGAGGGCGGTGTTGCCCTCGCGCACCAGCGTGTGCACGGTGCCCAGCGCGAGCGGGGTGCCCAGGTCGTCGTCCAGGGCGGCGGTGAACACGGCGGGCAGCTCGGCGGCCACCTCGGGCAGGCCGTGCCGCTCGCGGACGCGGTGCACGAACGACTCGATCCGCCGGTAGGCGGCGACGGCCTCGTCCAGCGCGGCGTCGGAGTACTCGATCGCCGACCGGTAGTGCGGGCCGACCAGGTAGTAGCGCAGCTCGGCGGGGCGGACCCGCTCGAGCAGGTTCTCGATCGCCAGGGTGTTGCCCAGCGACTTCGACATCTTCTCCCCGCCCATGGTGACCCAGGCGTTGTGCAGCCAGAAGCGGGCGAAGCCGTCGCCGGCGGCGTGCGACTGGGCCCGCTCGTTCTCGTGGTGCGGGAAGACCAGGTCCAGGCCGCCGCCGTGGATGTCGAACTCCGGTCCGAGGTAGGCCGTGGCCATCGCCGAGCACTCGAGGTGCCAGCCCGGACGGCCGTCGCCCCACGGGGTGGGCCAGCTCGGCTCACCGGGCTTGGCGGCCTTCCACAGCGTGAAGTCCAGGGCGTCGCGCTTGGCGCCGCCCTCGCCCTCGCCCTGGTGGACGTCGTCGACCCGCTGGCCGGACAGCGCGCCGTAGTCGGGCAGGGTGCGCACCGCGAAGTAGATGTCGCCGCCCGCGGCGTAGGCGTGGCCGCGCCCGATCAGCCGCTCGATCAGCTCGACCATCTGCGTGATGTGGCCGGTGGCCCGCGGCTCGACCGACGGCGGCAGGCAGCCCAGCGCGTCGTACGCGGCGGTGAACGCCCGCTCGTGGGTGGCCGCCCACTCCCACCACGGGCGGCCCGCGGCGTGCGCCTTGCGCAGGATCTTGTCGTCGATGTCGGTGACGTTGCGCACCAGCGTCACGTCGTAGCCGGACCGGGCCAGCCAGCGGCGCAGCACGTCGTAGTTCAGGCCGGAGCGGACGTGCCCGATGTGCGGCAGGCCCTGCACGGTGGCCCCACAGACGTACATCGACACGGCTCCGGTCCGCAGCGGCGTGAAGTCGCGCTGCTCCCTGGTCGCTGAGTCGAGAAGTCTGAGGCTCACGTCACCAGGGTACGGGGCTCCGATTCGTCCACTACACGGGCGGTGCGCGGGGGCAGGGTACCGGTCATGGCTGTTCAGCAGATGTACCCGAGGCTCGTCGTGCCCGACGCGGACACCGCGATCGCCTTCTACACCGCCGCGTTCGGGGCCGAGCTCGTCGAACGGTTCACCGACGGCTCCGGCGCGGTGGTGCACGCGCTACTGCGGGCGGGCCCGGCCGTGTGGGCCGTCAAGGACGGCGACGCGGCCGACCCGCCGCCGTCGGGTGCCGGCGGGGTGGTCCTCGCCCTCTACGTCGACGACCCCGACGCCGTCGCGGCCGCGATGGTCGACGGCGGCGCCACCGTGGTCTTCCCGGTGTCCGACCACGCCTACGGCGACCGCGCCGGCCGGCTGGCCGACCCCTTCGGGCACCGGTGGACGGTCGCCGCCCGGACCGAGGACCTGTCCCCGGAGCAGGTGCAGGACCGGACCGAGCGCGCCTACCCCTGAGCCGGGAGCAGCAACGCGGTCGCGACGGCGGCGCGACCCTCGCCGCGGCCGGTGAGCCCGAGCCCGTCGGTGGTGGTCCCCGAGACCGCGACCGGCCCGCCGACGACCTCGGAGAGCACGCGCTCGGCCTCCGCGCGGCGCTTCCCGATCCTCGGGTCGTTGCCGATCACCTGGACGACGGCGTTGCCGACCCGCCAGCCGTCGGCCTCGAGCAGGCGGCGGACCTCGGCGAGCAGCGTCGCGCCGCTCGCCCCGGTCCACTCGGGACGGCCGGTGCCGAACACCGCGCCGAGGTCGCCGAGCCCGGCCGCGGACAGCAGCGCGTCGCACAGGGCGTGCGCGGCGACGTCGCCGTCGGAGTGGCCGGCGCAGCCGTCGGCGCCGGTCCACAGCAGACCGGCGACCCAGCACTCCCGGCCGGCCTCGACCGGGTGCACGTCGGTCCCGATGCCGACCCTCATACGGTCTCCTCCCGGGCCGCCCCGGCGAGCAGCAGTTCGGCGATGCGCAGGTCCCACGCGGTGGTGACCTTGAACGCGAGCGGGTCCCCCGCGACGGTGGCGACCGGGTCGCCGAGTGCCTCGACGAGCCCGGCGTCGTCGGTGCGGGGATCGGGCGTGCCGGCGTGTGCACGGCGCAGGTCGGCCGCGCGGAAGCCCTGCGGGGTCTGCACCGCGCGCAGCGCGGAGCGGTCCACCGTGGACACGACGACGCCGTCGGCGTCGACCTGCTTGACCGTGTCGGTGACCGGCAGGACCGGGATCACCGCGGCCGCCCCGGCCCGGACGGCGTCGACGACCCGCCGCACGACGGCGGCGGGCGTGAGCGGGCGCGCGGCGTCGTGCACCAGCACGACCTCGGCGTCCGGATCGGCCGCGGCGAGCCCCGCGGCGACCGACGCGGTGCGGTCCGCGCCCCCGGCGACCACGGTCACCGGGCGCGCGGGCAGCAGTGCGGCGGCACCGGCGACCTGGTCCGCAGGCACGACGACCACCACGTGCCCGACGACGTCGGACGCGAGCAGGCCGTCGACCGCACGGACCAGCATCGGCACCCCGGCCAGCCCGACGAACGCCTTGGGCACACCGGCGCCCAGCCGTACCCCGGAACCGGCCGCGGGCAGCACCGCGACGACACCCGCCCCGGAGGACGGAGCGCGCACGCCGATCAGGCGTTCGCGGTGGCGAGCACCTCGTCGAGCAGGACCTCGGCCCGCTCCTCGTCGGTGCCCTCGGCCAGCGCGAGCTCACTGACCAGTATCTGCCGCGCCTTCGCCAGCATCCGCTTCTCGCCCGCGGACAGCCCCCGGTCCTTCTCGCGGCGCCACAGGTCGCGCACGACCTCGGCGACCTTGTTCACGTCACCGGAGGTGAGCTTCTCCCAGTTCGCCTTGTAGCGGCGGGACCAGTTCGTGGGCTCCTCGGTGTGGGGTGCGCGCAGCACCTCGAACACCCGGTCCAGCCCTTCCTGGCCCACCACGTCTCGAACGCCGACCACCTCGACGTTGTCGGCGGGGATGCGCACCGTCAGATCGCCCTGCTGGACCTTCAGGACGAGGTACTGCACTTCCTCGCCCTTGATCGTCCGGGTCTCGATCGCCTCGATGAGCGCGGCACCGTGGTGCGGGTAGACGACGGTCTCTCCGACCTTGAAAACCATGTGTCCTCTGGCCCCTTTCGCTGGATCCAGATTATCACGCCGCTCCGGCGGGACGGAGACCGGCTTTCACCGTCGTCGCAGGTCAGGGGGTTGACAACAGGCCCGTGACGTGTTCCCCGCGGGCGTGGCGCCGGTGCGCGGCGCAGCGGTCACGTGCCGGTCGCCGTCCCGTCACGTGCCGGACCACCCGTCACGGGCCGCCGGCCGGGGACGGCACGGGCGGTGACCGGGCGACGACGTGGTCACACGCGGGTGCCCGACCGCGCCACCGCCGCGAGCACGCGACTAGGCTGCAGGCCGACCGACCCAGCACGTGCGCCGGGAGCACCATCGAGCACCGGCAAGGAAGGACACGACGACCGTGAGCCGCACCCGCCGTCCCGCCCGGACCCTGGCCGGGGTCGCCGGCGCCGTCGCCCTGACCGGACTCCTCGTGAGCGGCTGCGGTGCCGGGCAGATCGCCCAGACCGCGGAGCAGGTCGCCGCCGTCAACGGCATCAACGCCACGGTCGGCTCGGTCGACGTGCGCGACGTGCAGATCGCCTACCCGAGCGCGCCCGCCGGGCCGGACGCGCTGTACCGCCAGGGCGGCTCCGCCCCGCTGCAGGGCACCTTCGTCAACACCGGCTCGGTCGCCGACCGCCTGGTCTCGGTGTCCAGCCCGGCCGCGTCGTCGGTGCGCATCGAGGGCGACGCGGTCATGCCGCAGGACGTCGCGCTCGTCTCGCCCGGTGGCCTGCAGCTGGCCCCGACCAACTCCAAGCGCGTGCAGCTCGTCGCCGAGGGCCTGACCCGGGCGGTCCCCGCGGGCGCCCAGATCCCGATGACGTTCGTGTTCGAGCGCGCCGGCTCGGTGACGCTCACCGTCCCGACCGCCGTCCCGCACGTCGAGGGCTCGGCCGGGCACGCCCCCGAGCGGGCCTCGGCCGGCTCCGAGGAGGCCGGCACGAACGGCGCCGAGACCGGTGTCAACACCGAGACCGGCGGCCAGGCCGAGACCCCGCCGGTGAACCAGGCCAACCCGGTCGAGGGCGGGTCGCAGCCGGGCAACGAGGGCACCGGCGCCGGCGGCGCGGCGAACCCCTGACCACCCGCACCCGCGCCGCCCGCTCGGGCGGCTACCGCTGCGGCGAGTGCGACCACCGCACCGCGCAGTGGGTCGGGCGCTGCCCCGGCTGCCAGGCGTGGGGCTCGCTCGAACAGGTCGAGCCGGTCCGCACCGGCGGGGGCGGGCGCACCGTCGTCGCGGGGGCGCCCAGCACACCGGCCCGCCGGATCGCCGAGGTCGAGCTCGACTCGGCCCGCGCCCGTCCGACCGGCGTCGACGAGCTGGACCGGGTGCTCGGCGGCGGTCTCGTCCCGGGCGCGGTCGTCCTGCTCGCCGGCGAGCCCGGCGTCGGGAAGTCCACGCTGCTGCTGGAGGTCGCGGCGCGCGCCGCGGACCGGGCCCGGGTGCTCTACGTCTCCGGCGAGGAGTCCGCGGGCCAGGTTCGGCTGCGCGCCGAGCGCACCGGCGGCGTGCACGACGAGCTCTACCTCGCCGCGGAGTCCGACCTCGAGTCGGTGCTCGGGCACGTCGAGGCGCTGCGGCCGTCGCTGCTGGTCGTGGACTCGATCCAGACCATGTCGACCGCGTCGGTCGACGGCAGTCCGGGCGGGGTCACCCAGACCCGCGCCGTGACCGTCGGGCTGACCGCGCTGGCCAAGGAGCGCGGCCTGGCCGTGCTGCTGGTCGGGCACGTCACCAAGGACGGCGGCATCGCCGGGCCGCGGGTGCTCGAGCACCTCGTCGACGTGGTGCTGCACTTCGAGGGCGACAAGCACTCCGCGCTGCGCATGGTGCGCGGCGTGAAGAACCGCTTCGGCCCCGCCGACGAGGTCGGCTGCTTCGAGCTGCGCGACTCCGGCATCGTCGGGCTCGCCGACCCGTCCGGGCTGTTCGTGGGCCGGTTCGGGCAGGGCGCGGACGCCGTCCAGCCGGGGACGGCGGTGACCGTCGTGATGGACGGGCGGCGCCCCCTGCTGGCGGAGGTGCAGGCGCTCGTCGCCGGGGCGAACATCCCGAGCCCGCGGCGCGCGGTGACCGGGCTGGACTCCTCACGGGTGCCGATGCTGCTCGCGGTCGTCGAGCGGCGGGGCGGGCTGAAGCTGCACGACGCGGAGGTCTACACGGCCACCGTCGGCGGGATGCGGATCACCGAGCCCGCGGCCGACCTCGCGATCGCACTCGCGGTCGTCTCGGCCCGGCGCGACGCCGCGCTGCCCTCGGACCTGGTCGTGCTCGGCGAGCTCGGGCTGGCCGGCGAGCTGCGCCGGGTGCACGGCGTGGACCGCAGGCTCGCCGAGGCGGCCCGGCTGGGGTTCACCCGGGCGATCGTCCCGGCCGGCGCCGAGGTCGGCCGGACGGGCATGCAGATCACCGAGGCGTCGTCGCTGCGCGAGATCATGGCCCGCATCCGCTGAGCGGCCCGGGCGTGGGCGCTCAGCTCATCAGCAGCGGGGCGGGCTCGCTGACCACGCGGTCCAGGCGCGCCAGCACCCGGTAGCCGCCGGGGCCGACCCGGTCGCGGGCCGCGGTGCACCCCGGTGCCGACGACAGCCCGGTCCAGGTCACGGCGAAGGCCACCGGCTGACCGGGGACCAGCGTGCGCAGGTCGTCCGACGACGGGTTGGAGCAGTCGTTGGACGACCACAGCTTCCTGGCGCCGTCGCCGCTCCACACCGCGATCTCCTGCTTCTCGCCGTCGAGGTCGCGCACGCACGGCTGCCCGGAGGTGTTGGTGACGACCAGGCGCAGCTCCGGGCGGGCCCCGGCCGGGTAGGCGGGCTGCCCCGTCTCGGCACGGACCTCGATCATCGCGTCGGTACAGGGCACCGGACCGGTCGGCGGGGACGGCGCGGCCTGCGGCACCTGCACCGACGGGCGCGGGGTGTCGTCGGGACGGACCGTCTCGTCCGCCGGGCCCGCGTTCGGGGTCGCGGGCCCGGCGGAAGGCCCCGCCGGGGGCGCCGGGGAGGCCCCGCGCGCGGCGGGGGCGGGGAGCGGAGAGCTCGGCGGGACGGTCGGCGTCCCCGACCCCGGGGCCGGGGATGCCGGGGCCGGGGACGCCGGGGCGGTGGTGCTCGTGTCGGGGGTGGTGCGGGCCGCGGTGCCGGACGGCTCGTCGGAGCCACGCGGGATCAGCAGCCAGGTCGAGAGCCACAGCAGCGCGAAGAACGCGAGCAGGGCGACGCCGACCGCGCATGCGCGCCGGCGCCAGTAGACCGACGCCGGCAGGGGACCCACCGGGTGCATGTCACCGACGGTAGATCGGTGGTTACGCGAAGTCGCCGTCGCCGCGCCGGGGGCGGGCAGGTCGTCGCAGGTCCACCCGGCGGGGCGACGTCGCGGTCCCGGGCGGGTGAGCCGGGACCGGAACGCAGCCGTCGCCGGGACACGGGCGCACCGGACGGGCGGCGCCGACCGGATCCCGCGACCCCCGGTCGGAGGTCCTGCCGACCCGCGGTGACCGCGCCGCCGTCGCGACCCGGCGGCGCGGCGCCCCGCGGCGGCCCGAACGGCCCCGGTCGTGGCGCGCGCCCCGGTCGCGACCGCGGTAGGGCCGTGCTCCGCGCACCGGGCCCGCGGACCGGCCCGCCCCGGCGCGCGCGACACTGGGCGGGTGCTGGCCGAGCTGATCTCCCCGTGGTTCCGGGCGCAGGCCCGGGACCTGCCCTGGCGCCGTCCGGAGACCACCCCGTGGGGGGTGCTGGTCAGCGAGTTCATGCTGCAGCAGACGCCGGTGGCCCGCGTCGAGCCCGTGTGGCTCGACTGGATGGCGCGCTGGCCGGTGCCCTCGGCGCTGGCCGCCGCGCCGCGCGCGGACGTGCTGCGGGCCTGGGGCAAGCTCGGCTACCCGCGCCGGGCGATCCGGCTGCACGACGCGGCCGCCGCGATCGCCGCGCAGCACGGCGACACCGTCCCGTCCGACGTGGAGGCGCTGGAGGCGCTGCCCGGCGTCGGCTCCTACACCGCCCGCGCGGTGGCGGCGTTCGGGTTCGGGCTGCGGGCCGCGGTCGTCGACACCAACGTGCGGCGCGTCGTCGCCCGCGCCGTGCACGGCCAGGGGGACGCCGGGCCCGCGCGGACCCGTGCCGACCTCGCCGACGTCGACGCGCTGCTGCCCCGCGCCGACGCCGAGGCCGCCGTCGTCTCGGCCGGGCTGATGGAGCTCGGCGCGGTGGTCTGCACCGCACGTTCCCCGCGCTGCGCGGACTGCCCGGTCGCCGCCGCGTGCGCGTGGGTGGCCGCCGGGCGCCCCGCCTACGACGGCCCGCGCAGGCCCGTGCAGGGCTTCGCCGGCACCGACCGCCAGGTCCGCGGCAAGCTCATGGACGTGCTGCGCGGCGCGCACGGGCCGGTGGAGCGGTCCGCCCTCGACGCCGTCTGGTCCGACGCCGGGCAGCGCGACCGCTGCCTGCACTCGCTGCTCGTCGACGGGCTCGCCGAGCAGACCGACGACGGCCGCTTCGCCCTGCCGGCCTGATGCCCGCCACCGTCCGGTTCCGTCTCGACGACGACGGCGCCGCCGCCCTCTCCGCGCTGCGCGACCGGCTCGCCGCAGCGGGCGTCCCGGTCGCCCCCGGCACCCCGCACGTGACCGTCGCCGCGGCCGGGACGATCCCGCCGCCCGCCGTGCGCGAGCTGGCCGCGGAGCTGCGCCTGGTCGCGCTGCCCGTGCTGTGGCTCGCCGGGCTCGGGTCGGTGGGGCCCGACGCGGCGGACGTGCTCGCGCTGACCGCCGTCACCGACCCGGAGGTGCTGGCCGTGCACACCGCCGTGCACGACGCGCTGGCCGGACGGGTGCGCGGCCCGCACGCCGCGCACCTGCCGGGCTCGTGGCTGCCGCACGTCGTGCTCGCGACCGCGCGGCCGGCCGAGGCCTTCGCGCTGCTGCACCCGGTGGAGCCGGTGCGGGCGCGGATCACGGCGGTCGAGCTGCACGACTCGCGCACCGGGGAGACGATGCCGGTCAGCGGGGAGCGAGACCGGCCATGACCTGCTCGACCAGCGCCTCCAGCACCGGGGTGAGCGGGCCGCGCCGCCCGGGCGGCACCGCGCACCACCGCAGGACGGCGCCGAGGTAGGCGTCGAACAGCAGGTCCGCGGCGATCCCGGGGTCGACGGTGCTCGCGATCCCGCCGCCGTCGCGGCCGGCGTCGAGCCACTCCGCCAGGCGGTGGACCGCCGGGGTGCGGTGGTGCACCGGCCCGAGCGCGGCGAGCCAGCCGAGCATCATCTGCTCGGTGCCGTCCGGGTCGGCGTCGGTCAGCTCGCCCAGCGCCCGGAACCAGGCCCGGATCCGGTCGGGGACGTGGTCGCCGGGGCCGGGCTCGCCGGCGGCGGCGGTGGCCGCAGCCTGCCGGCGGGCGGCCCATTCGACCGCGAGCTCCCCCTTGCTGGGGAAGTGGTTGAACGCCGTGCGGCGCGACAGCCCGGCGCGCTGCGCGACGTCGTCCATCGTCGTCGCCGCGAAGCCCCGTTCGGCGAACAGCGCGGTCGCGGCGTCGTAGAGCAGCGCGCGGCTGCGCGCCCCGCGGGGATCGGGAGCCCTGGTCGCCATCGTCGGTCACCCTCTCGACATTTTCTGCACCCGGGTGCATCCTATCGGCAAGTGCACCCGAGTGCAGATCAGGGAGACCGCCATGTCACAGGTGTTCGCCGACGAGGCCCTGGCCGGGATCGCCGCCGGGACCTCCCCGTTCGGCTCGGCCGACGTGGGCGCGATCCGCGCCGCGATCGCCGCGCGCGCCGCGGGACGCCCGCGCGGGCCGGAGATGCACGAGGTGCGCGAGGTCGCGCTGCCCACCTGCCCGGGCCGGACGTACCGGCCGGCGGCGGGCCCCGCGCCGCTGGTGGTGTTCCTGCACGGCGGTGGCTGGTCGGTCGGCGACGTCGACGCGTTCGACCGGCCGGTGCGGCGCCTCGCGGCGGCGTCGGGTGCCGACGTGCTCGCCGTCGACCACCGCCTCGCCCCCGAGCAGCCCTGGCCCGCGTCGGTCGACGACACCGTCGCGGCCCTGCGCCACGTCGCCGACGGCGGGCTCGGCGCGGTGCCGCCCGCGGTCGTCGTGTGCGGGGACAGCGCGGGCGGGACGCTCGCGGCCCTGGCGTGCCTGCGGCTGCGCGAGGAGGCCCCGTACGCCCTGCCCGACCTGCAGGTCCTCGTCTACCCCAACGCCGACCTCTCCGACACCACCTCGCCGTCGATGCGGGAGAAGGCGACCGGTTTCGGGCTCGACGCGGCGTCGGCGACGTTCTTCGCCCGGCTCTGGGTCGGCGGGGACGAGACCCGGCTGCGCGACCCGCGGGTGAGCCCGCTGCACGCGCCGGACCTGTCCGGGCTGCCGCCCGCCGTCGTCGTGACCGCGGAGCACGACCCGATCCGCGACCCGGCCGAGGCCTACGCGCGGCGGCTCGACGCGGCGGGCGTGCCGACGACCCTGCGCCGGGAGCCGGGGATGATCCACAACTTCCTGCAGTTCGACGAGCTGTCCCCCGCGGCGGCGGCCGCCGCCGACCGGGTCGCCGCCGACGTCGCCGGGGTCGGGAGCCCGCGGCCCGGCGCGCGGGGCCGGGGTCGCGCCGCCCGGCCCTAGGCTGACCGCGTGGCAGGCGAGCAGGACGTGCGCCGGATCGCCCTCGGTCTCGACGGCGCCGCGGAGAACCCGAGCGACGGCTTCGACTTCCGCGTGCGCGGCCGGGGCTTCGTGTGGTCGTGGCCGGAGCGGGTGCCCGGGCGGCGGCGGGTGATCCGGACCGACGTCGCGGTGCTCTACGTGGGCGACGAGGCCGAGAAGCAGGCCCTGCTGCTGGGTGAGCCCGAGCTGTTCTTCACCGACCCCGGGCACGCGCCCTGGCCGCTGGTGCTCGTCCGTCTGGAGCGGGTCGGCGTCGACCGCCTGGCCGAGCTCGTCGGTGATGCCTGGCGCATGCGCGTCGACGAGGGCGGGCAGGGCTAGCGTGGTGGGCATGGCCGTTGTGAAGATCAATGCGATCGAGGTCGCCGAGAACGCGGGACCCGACCTGGAGAAGCGGTTCGCGAATCGCCTGCACGCCGTCGACGGGCAGCCGGGGTTCCTCGGCTTCGAGCTGCTGCGCCCCGTCTCCGGTGACGACCGGTACTTCGTGGTGACCCGGTGGGAGACCGAGGAGGCCTTCCAGGCGTGGCGGGAGGGACCCGCGGCCGAGGCGCACGCCGGTCAGCGCTCGCCGCGGCCCGTCGCCACGGGCGCGTCCCTGCTGGAGTTCGAGGTCGTCGACCTCGAGCAGGTCGCGGCGGGCTCCTGAGCACCGCCGGCGACCTCGCCGCGGAGCTCCCCGACCGGATCGCCGCGGCGGCCCGCCTGGTCCGCGACGCGGGCGCCCTGCTCGTCACGGCGGGTGCCGGGATGGGCGTCGACTCCGGGCTGCCCGACTTCCGCGGCGGCGCGGGGTTCTGGCGCGCCTACCCGCCCTACGCCCGGCTCGGGCTGCGGTTCGAGGAGCTGGCCGATCCGGGGCACTTCGCCGAGGACCCCGCGCTGGCCTGGGGGTTCTACGGCCACCGCCTGCACCTCTACCGCGCCACCGTCCCGCACGCGGGCTTCGCGGTGCTGCGCCGGTGGGCCGGGCGGGTGCCGGCGAACGTGTTCACCTCCAACGTCGACGGCCAGTTCCAGCGGGCCGGGTTCGCGCCCGGCGACGTCGCCGAGGTGCACGGCTCGATCCACCACCTGCAGTGCCTGCGGCTCTGCGGGTACGGCGTGTGGCCGGCCGACGGCGTCGACGTCGCGATCGACGAGGCCACCATGCGCGCGACCGGCGAGCTCCCGCGCTGCCCCGGCTGCGGCGGGACCGCCCGTCCGGCGATCCTGATGTTCGGCGACGCCGGCTGGGACGACACCCACGCCGCCGCGGCCCTGCAGCATCACGTGGACTGGCTGGCCGCGCACCGGACCGACGTGGTCGTCGTCGAGCTGGGGGCGGGGACCGCGCTGCCCACGGTGCGCCGCCGCTCGGAGCTGGCCTCGGCCGCGACCGGGGCGCTGGTACGGATCAACGTCCGCGAGCCGGAGGTCCGGCACGGCCGCGGGGTCGCGATCCCCGCCCCCGCCGCCGCGGCGCTGGCCGCGATCGACGCCGCCCTCTGACGCGTCGCCGACGCACGCCCGGCGGGCTCAGTCCGGCACGGACTCCTGCCCCGGGACGACGATCGCGGGCAGGTCGGCCAGCCCGGCCAGCGCCGCGTCGTGCACCTCGGCCGCCGGGACCGTGCCGTGCACGCCGGGCAGGTCGCGGGTCGCCGTCGCCGCCGCGACGACGGTCGGCACGTAGCCGCCGGAGAACGCGCTGCGCGCCGTCGAGTTCACGCACATGTGCGTCATGAACCCGGCGAGCACGAGGTCCTGGTGGCCCTCCAGCAGCTCGGCCAGCCCGGTCTGCACGAACGCGCTCGGGAAGTTCTTGGTGACGACCGGCTCGCCGTCGCGCGGGGCGACCGAGCGGTGGATCGCCCCGATCGGGGCGCTGACGTCGTACGGGCTGCCCGCGCCGGCGTCGTGCCGGACGTGGATCACCGTCGCGCCTGCGGAGCGGGCGCGGTCCAGCAGGACGGCGGCCTCCTCCAGTGCGGGCTCGACGTTCTCCAGGCGCATGACGCCCTCGGTGTAGGTGTTCTGCAGGTCGATCATGATCAGTGCGGAGCGGGACAGCGGCGCCGGCTCGCTCGGCAGGCCCATCAGGCCGCGCAGGGTGTGCGTCATCGGATCTCCTCGCGGGAACGACCACGGCCCGGGGCGGGCGCCCCGGGCCGTGGTGGGTTCAGTCCTGCAGTGCTCGCCACTCGTCGTCGGTGAACAGCCGCGAGCGGATCAGGAACCGGACGCCCTCCGGCGCCTCGACCGAGAACCCGCTGCCGCGTCCCTTCACGACGTCGACGGTGAGATGCGTGTGCTTCCAGTACTCGTACTGCGACGCCGACATGTGGAACCCGATCGGCTTCTCCAGTCCGGGGACCGCCAGGTCGCCCAGATGGACGTCCGACTGACCGAGTGTGAAGTCCCCGTCCGGATAGCACATGGGCGCGCTGCCGTCGCAGCAGCCGCCGGACTGGTGGAACATCAACGGCCCGTGCAGGTCGGTGAGCCGGACCAGCAGATCGGCGGCCGCCGGCGTCAGCGCCACCCGCTCGGTGCGGGTGGCGCCGCCGCCGTCGCCCATCAGAAGAAGCCCAGCGCGTTCGGCGAGTAGCTCTGCAGGATGTTCTTCGTCTGCTGGTAGTGGTCCAGCATCATCTTGTGGTTCTCGCGCCCGATGCCGGACTGCTTGTAGCCGCCGAAGGCCGCGTGCGCCGGGTAGGCGTGGTAGTTGTTCACCCACACCCGGCCGGCCTGGATCTCGCGGCCGGCGCGGTAGGCGGTGTTCGCGTCGCGGCTCCACACACCGGCACCGAGGCCGTAGAGCGTGTCGTTGGCGATCTTCATGGCGTCGTCGTAGTCGCTGAAGCGCGCGACCGACACGACCGGGCCGAAGATCTCCTCCTGGAAGATCCGCATCGAGTTGTTGCCCTCGAAGATGGTCGGCTTGATGTAGTAGCCGCCGGACAGGTCGCCGCCCAGGTCGGCCTTCTCGCCGCCGGCGAGGACCTTGGCGCCCTCCTGACGGCCGATGTCGATGTAGGACAGGATCTTCTCGAACTGGTCGTTCGAGGCCTGCGCACCCATCATCACGTCGGTGTCGAGCGGGTTGCCCTGCTTGATCTGCTCGACGCGCTTGACCGCCTGCTCGATGAACTCGTCGTAGATGCCGCCCTGGACGAGCGCACGCGACGGGCAGGTGCAGACCTCGCCCTGGTTGAGGGCGAACATCGCGAAGCCCTCGAGCGCCTTGTCGTAGAAGGCGTCCTGCTGGGCGGCGACGTCGTCGAAGAAGATGTTGGGGCTCTTGCCGCCGAGCTCCAGCGTGACCGGGATCAGGTTCTCCGACGCGTACTGCATGATCAGCCGGCCGGTGGTGGTCTCACCGGTGAAGGCGATCTTGCGGATGCGCTTGTTCGACGCCAGCGGCTTGCCGGCCTCGACGCCGAAGCCGTTGACGATGTTCACGACACCGGCCGGGAGCAGGTCGGCGACCAGCTCCATCAGCACGTGGATCGAGGCCGGGGTCTGCTCGGCCGGCTTGAGGACGACCGCGTTGCCGGCGGCCAGGGCCGGGGCCAGCTTCCAGATCGCCATCAGGATCGGGAAGTTCCACGGGATGATCTGGCCGACGACGCCCAGCGGCTCGTGGAAGTGGTAGGCGATGGTGTCGGCGTCGATCTCCGACGAGGTGCCCTCCTGCGCCCGGATGGCACCGGCGAAGTAGCGCAGGTGGTCGATCGCGAGCGGGATGTCGGCGGCCAGCGTCTCGCGGCAGGCCTTGCCGTTCTCCCAGGACTCGGCGATGGCGATGGTCTCGAGGTTGGCCTCGATGCGGTCGGCCATCTTGTTGAGGATGTTGGCGCGCTCACCGGCGGAGGTCTTCCCCCAGGCCGGGGCGGCGGCGTGCGCGGCGTCGAGGGCCTTCTCGACGTCCTCGGAGGTACCCCGGGCGACCTCGGTGAAGTTCTGACCGGTGATCGGCGTGGGGTTCTCGAAGTACTGGCCCTTCACCGGGGCGACGTACTCGCCGCCGATGAAGTGGTCGTAGCGCGGCTTGAACGTGACGACGCTGTCCGGCTGACCGGGGTTGGCGTAGACGGCCATGGAGGGTCCTTCCCTGGGGTGCTTCGTCGAACCGAGGGCGCGGTGCGAGGCGCACGTTGCGCGTGATGCCGGACACTAGGAAGGTGGAGGTTGCACGCGGGTTGCACGCAGATGCGGGACCTGTCCCTCTGGTCAGTACCGTCCCCGCGGAGTCGGTGCAGGCAAGGCTCAGCTAACCCTATGGTGAGGTCGTGGCGGTGGAGCGACGGGCGCGGTCCGACCTGGAACGTGCGCGCGACACCGTCCTGGGCGGGGCCGGGGACGCGGCCGTCCGGCCGCGGATCCGGGCGTCCTGGGCCCGGTCGCTGACGGCGGCCGTCGACCCGGAACGGTCCCGTCCCCCGCACGACCACGAGCCCGGCGAGGTCGCCGAGCGGCGTGCGGCGCACCCGCTCGCGCCGGCGCTGCCGGTCCTGCGCGACGTGCTCACCGACACCGCCGAGCAGGCCCGGCACATGATGATCGTGACCGACGAGCACGGCTGCATCCTGTGGCGGGAGGGCGCGCGGTCGGTGCTGCGCCGCGCCGAGCACGTCGACCTCGTCGAGGGCACCCGCTGGAGCGAGGACGCGGTCGGCACGAACGCGATGGGCACCGCGCTGGCCGACGGCACGCCGGTGCGCGTGCACTCCGCGGAGCACCTCGTCGGGGCCTACCACCCGTGGACGTGTGCCGCGGCGCCGGTGCGCGACCCCGAGACCGGGCGGGTGCTGGGCACCGTCGACGTCACCGGCCCGGAGGAGACCTTCCACCCGACCACGTTATCGCTGGTCACAGCGGCCGCACGGCTCGCCGAGCACCGGCTCGCGGCCCGGCTGGCCGCCCACGACCAGCGGCTGCGCGAGGAGAACTGGCCGCACCTGTCCCGGCTCGGGACCACCCCGGGCGCCCTGCTGTCCCCGCACGGACGGGTGCTGGCCTGCTCGCCCGGCAGCCGGTTCCCGGAGCGGGTCGCCCTGCCGGGCAGCGGCGACCGGGTGACCCTCGACGGCGTGCTCCTCGGCGCCGCCGCGGGCACGGCCGTCACCGGGGTGCTGGAGCCGCTCGGGGAGGGCTGGCTGCTGCGGGTGCCGAGCGGCGGCGTGGCCGCGTCGTCGGTGCTGACGCTGCCGCTGCTCGGGTCCCGCACGCCCGTCGCCGCCCGCCGCGACGGCCGCCCGGTGCGGCTCGGGCTGCGCCACGCCGAGGTGCTGGCCCTGCTCGCGCTGCACCCGGAGGGCCTGACCGCCGAGCAGCTGGCCGCCGCGCTCTACGGCGACGACGGCCGCACCGTCACCGTGCGCGCCGAGGTGCACCGGCTGCGCCGCGCCGTCGGCGAGGACGCCGTGCGGACGCAGCCCTACCGGCTCACCGCCCGCGTCGACGCCGACTTCCTGCGGCTGCGCGAGGCGCTGCGCGACGGGCGGACCCGCGACGCCGCCGCCGAGGCCGCCCGCGGGCCGCTGCTGCCGACCTCCGACGCCCCGGAGATCCGCGCGGCCCGCGAGCAGCTGGTCGTCGCGGTGCGCTCGGCGCTGCTGCGGGCGAACGACCCGGACGCGCTGTGGACCGTGGTCCGCGCCGGTCAGGCCGACGACGAGCTGCGGACGCGGCTGCGGATGCTGCTGCCGTCGTCGGACCCGCGGCGCGACGAGCTGGGCTGAGCGGGCCGGACCTCAGTCCGGGTCGGTCCCGTCGGGGATGCCGTCGTCGTCGGAGTCGGGCAGGCGCGGGTCGTCCTCCCCCGCGCGCACCGCCTCCAGCTGCGCGGACAGCGCGATGCCGGCCAGCAGGGCGACGCCGGTGAGGTTGGCCCAGATCAGCAGGGCCATGACCGCGGTCAGCGGGCCGTAGGTCTCGCCGAAGGTGTCGGCGACGGCGACGTAGAGCCCGAGCAGCCCGGACACGACCAGCCAGAGCAGCACCGTCACCGCCGCCCCCGCGCCCAGCCAGGACAGCCCCGGCTGGCGGCGGCGCGGGGCGAACCGCAGCAGCACCGTCACCGCGACGACGAGCAGCCCCAGCCCGACCGGCCAGCGCACGACGTCCCAGACCGTCTCCGCGGTGGCGCCCCACCTGTACACCTCGCGCACCGCGTCCCCGAACGGCTCGCCGGCCACGATCAGCAGCAGCCCGGCCGCCATCGCGACGCCCGCGGTGGCGGTGAGCAGCGCGGCCCGCGCGTACTTGGCGAGCGCCGGCCGGTCCCGCTCGGTGCCGTAGATCCGGTTCGCACCCCGTTCGAGCTGCGCGAACGCCGACGTCGCCGCCGCGAAGGCGGTGAGCAGGCCCAGCCCGAGGACGAGCTCGCCGCGCTCGCCGGTGGGGGTGTCGTCGCGCTCGGCGGGCTCACCCGGGTCGTCGGGGTCGCCCCCGGTGCCGCCCCCGTCGGTCCCGCGGACCGCCTCGGCGACGAGCTCGTCGCTGGTGCCCGGGGACAGCGCCAGCACGGTGCGCGCGACGACCTCCGAGGCCCCCTCCGCGCCCGCGGCCGCGGACAGCCCGACCCCGGCGATGATCAGCGGGACGGCGGCCAGCGCCAGCTGCAGGGCGAACGCGCGGGCGTGCGAGAAGCCGTCGCCGTAGCGGAAGCGGACGAAGCCGGTGCCCAGCAGGTGGACCAGGCCGTAGCGGCGCAGGGTGTGGGCGGCGTCGTCGGCGGAGAGCCGGTCGCCGGACATCAGCCGGGTCTCCGGGACCGGGCGCACCGAGCTCATGGGCCGACCACCTCACGCCACCGCGGCCCGGACGTCCTGGGCGAAGCCGAGCACCCGGTCCGGATCGTAGGTGGCGGCGACGCGCTGCAGCCGGGCGAGGTTGTCACCGTGGTAGGCGCGGCCCCAGCCGGGCAGGGCGGGGTCGATGTAATTGACGTACCCGCCGCCCATGCCGCGCGCGGCGAGCCCGGCGAGGACCTCCGCGACGGCCGAGGCCGCGGCGTCGCGGCCGGCGTCGGTGACGGTGGCGTAGACCTGCGCGGTGGCGAACGCGGTGCGGTGCACGAACGCGGTGTCCCCCGGCGCCGGGTCGGCCACCCGCCCGCCGAGCGGGTCGAGGATCACGTCGAGCCGCCTCCGCCCGGCGAGCGGGCCCAGGACGTCCTCCGGGTCGAACGACGGGCCGGGCACGATCCGCGAGGACGCGACGAAGTCCTGCCGGTCGCCGCCCGCGCCGAAGTGGCGCATCGCCTCGGCGAAGCCCAGCCGGCGTACCTCACGACGGCGGGGCCCCGCGGTGCCGCGGGCCAGCGCGTCGAGCCACGGCGCGGCGTCGTCGCCGACGAGGCAGCCCGCGACCTTCGCGGTCGCCGTGCGCCCGTTCGCCGACAGCGTCAGGTTGCACCACAGCTCGCGTGGGGCGCCGGCCATCACGTCGCGCCACGCGGCGCAGGCCGCGGCGGCGTCCGCGGCGGAGAAGGTCAGGGTGAACACGGTGAGCACCGCCGGGGCGGGCTCCGTGCTCAGGGTCAGGGCGGTGACGATCCCGGCGTTGCCGCCCCCGCCGCCCCGCAGCGCCCAGAACAGGTCGGGCTCGGAGGCCGCCGACGCGGTGAGCACCCGGCCGTCGCCGGTGACGACCTCGGCCGCGATGAGCCGGTCGCAGGTCAGGCCCATGCTGCGGGCCAGCGGGCCGATCCCGCCGCCGAGCAGCAGGCCCGTGATGCCGACGGTCGGGCAGAACCCCGCGGGCAGCGCCCGCCCGGCCGCGGCGACGCCGTCGTAGACGTCGCGGAGCAGGGCGCCGGGCCCGACGGCGACCGTCCCGTCCGCGGCGGGCGCGACCCCGTTCATCCGGCGCAGGTCGACGACGAGCCCGCCGTCGGGCAGGGCGTAGCCGCCGTAGCCGTGCCCGCCGCCGAGCGCGGCGACCGGCACCCGCCCACCGGCGGCGTCGAGGCAGGCGCGGACGTCGTCGGCCGAGCCGCACACGGCGAGTGCCGCGGGACGGCGGCCGTCGAACCCGATGTTGTAGACCCGCCGCGCCCGGTCGTAGTCCGCCGATCCGGGGCGCAGCAGCCCGCCGGGCAGCCGGGCGGCCAGTGCGTCCCAGTCGACGGCACCTCCCGGACGGGCGCGGGGCGCGGGCGGCGGGAGCTGCGGGGGTCCGGGGGCGGAGCAGGCGGCGGCCGACGCCGCACCCGCGACCACGGCGGTCAGGAGGCCCCGGCGCGAGAGCGGCACCCGCGCATCATGCCCGGCGACGCCGCCGGCCCCACCCCGCGGCCCCCGGCCCCGCCCTCGATACCGCCCCAGGAGTGCCGCGACGGTGCCCGCGCCCTCCCGAACCCCGCCTCCGGCGGTGCTCCGAGGGGCACCCTCGTAGCGCTCTAAGCCCCGAGGGTTCCCCTCGGGGCGCTCCGGGGAGGGCGCCCCGGGGAGGGCGCCGGGGAGGGGCGAGGCGGGAGGGGGCGCGGACGGCGGCGGGCCGCCCCGGAAGTCCGGGACGGCCCGCCGTCGTCGTGCGTGGGGTCAGCTCACTCCTCGCCGGCCAGCGCGGTCGGCGGGGTGTCCGGCACCGGCTCGGACGGCTTGCGCTCACCGCGGAAGGTGAACTTGGCCTTGTCCGACCAGGCGTTGGAGCCCTCCTCCGCGGAGGTGTCGAGGCCCTCGACGTCGACGATGACGATCTGCCCGGCCTCGATCTCGCCGAACAGGATCTTCTCCGACAGCTGGTCCTCGATCTCGCGCTGGATCGTCCGGCGCAGCGGCCGGGCGCCGAGCACCGGGTCGAAACCGCGGTGGGCCAGCAGCTTCTTGGCGTTCGCGGTGAGCTCGATGCCCATGTCCTTGTTCGCCAGCTGCTTCTCCACCCGCCCGATCATCAGGTCGACCATCTGGATGATCTGCTCCTGGTTGAGCTGGTGGAAGACGATGATGTCGTCGATGCGGTTCAGGAACTCCGGCCTGAAGTGCTTCTTCAGCTCGTCGTTGACCTTCGTCTTCATCCGCTCGTAGTTCGACTTCTCGTCGCCACCGGAGGAGAAGCCCAGACCCACGGCCTTCGAGATGTCCTGGGTGCCCAGGTTCGAGGTGAAGATCAGCACGGTGTTCTTGAAGTCGACCGTGCGGCCCTGGCCGTCGGTGAGACGGCCGTCCTCGAGCACCTGCAGGAGCGTGTTGTAGATCTCCTGGTGCGCCTTCTCGATCTCGTCGAACAGCACGACCGAGAACGGCTTGCGCCGCACCTTCTCGGTGAGCTGGCCGCCCTCCTCGTAGCCCACGTACCCGGGAGGGGCACCGAAGAGCCGCGAGGCGGTGTAGCGGTCGTGGAACTCACCCATGTCGATCTGGATGAGGGCGTCGTCCTCGCCGAACAGGAAGTTCGCGAGCGCCTTGGACAGCTCGGTCTTACCGACGCCGGACGGGCCGGCGAAGATGAACGAGCCGGACGGGCGCTTCGGGTCCTTCAGACCGGCGCGGGTACGGCGGATCGCCTGCGAGACGGAGCGGACCGCGTCCTCCTGGCCGATGATCCGCTTGTGGAGCTCGTCCTCCATCTTGAGCAGACGGGTCGTCTCCTCCTCGGTCAGCTTGAACACCGGGATGCCGGTCCAGTTGCCCAGCACCTCGGCGATCTGCTCACCGTCGACCTCGGCGACGACGTCCAGGTCACCGGACTTCCACTGCTTCTCGCGCTCGGCCTTCTCGCCGAGCAGGGTCTTCTCCGAGTCGCGCAGGTGCGCGGCCCGTTCGAAGTCCTGCGCGTCGATCGCCGACTCCTTGTCCCGGCGGACGTTCGCGATCTTCTCGTCGAACTCCCGCAGGTCCGGCGGAGCGGTCATCCGGCGGATGCGCATCCGGGCGCCGGCCTCGTCGATCAGGTCGATCGCCTTGTCCGGCAGGAAGCGGTCGTTGATGTAGCGGTCGGCCAGGGTGGCGGCCGAGGCCAGCGCGTCGTCGGTGATGGTGACGCGGTGGTGGGCCTCGTACCGGTCGCGCAGCCCGCGCAGGATCTCGATCGTGTGCTCGACCGACGGCTCGGACACCTGGATCGGCTGGAAGCGGCGCTCCAGCGCGGGGTCCTTCTCGACGTACTTGCGGTACTCGTCGAGCGTCGTCGCGCCGATGGTCTGCAGCTCGCCGCGGGCCAGCATCGGCTTGAGGATCGAGGCGGCGTCGATCGCGCCCTCGGCGGCACCCGCACCGACCAGGGTGTGGATCTCGTCGATGAACAGGATGATGTCGCCGCGGGTGCGGATCTCCTTGAGCACCTTCTTCAGGCGCTCCTCGAAGTCACCGCGGTAGCGGGAACCGGCGACCAGCGAGCCCAGGTCGAGGGTGTAGAGCTGCTTGTCCTTCAGCGTCTCGGGCACCTCGCCCTTGACGATCGCCTGGCCCAGGCCCTCGACGGCGGCGGTCTTGCCGACGCCGGCCTCGCCGATCAGGACCGGGTTGTTCTTGGTCCTCCGGGAGAGGACCTGCATGATCCGCTCGATCTCCTTCTCCCGGCCGATGACCGGGTCCAGCTTGCCCTCGCGGGCCTGCTGGGTGAGGTTGCGACCGAACTGGTCCAGCACCAGCGACGAGGACGGCGTGCCCTCGCCACGGCCGCCGGTGCCGCTCTCCTGCGGCTCCTTGCCCTGGTAGCCGGACAGCAGCTGCAGGACCTGCTGGCGCACGCGGTTGAGGTCGGCGCCCAGCTTGACCAGCACCTGGGCCGCGACGCCCTCGCCCTCGCGGATCAGCCCGAGCAGGATGTGCTCGGTACCGATGTAGTTGTGGCCGAGCTGCAGCGCCTCGCGCAGCGACAGCTCCAGCACCTTCTTCGCCCGGGGGGTGAAGGGGATGTGCCCGGACGGGGCCTGCTGTCCCTGGCCGATGATCTCCTCGACCTGCTGTCGCACGCCCTCCAGCGCGATACCGAGGGACTCGAGCGCCTTCGCGGCGACGCCCTCTCCCTCGTGGATCAGGCCAAGGAGGATGTGCTCGGTCCCGATGTAGTTGTGGTTGAGCATCCGGGCCTCTTCCTGGGCCAGGACGACAACACGTCGCGCTCGGTCGGTGAACCTCTCGAACAATTCGCACTCCTTGCCTGCTGCGCCTCACGTACGGCGCGACCAGCATCTCCGTACGGCCCGGGACGGCCCGGAACCGACACTGCGCCCTCGCGTGACACCGCGCCAGGCCCCCCTCGCGGGAGACCTCATACCACTGTATCGGTCGAAGGGGCCCCGGCGCCTCCACCTGACGTGCACCGGGGTACGTGCCGGGGGTAACACGGACGCCACCTGCCGTGTTCCCCGCGCGGGTCAGCCGGCGGTCGCGGCGGACTCCTCGCGGGCCCGCTCGTCGGCCTTGAACTGCCGGAACCCCTCCTCGTCGCGACCGCGCCGCCAGTAGCCGGAGATCGAGAGGTCACCGGAGGCGACGCCACGCTCCCGGGTGAGGTGGCGCCGGAGTTCGCGCACAGCGATCGCCTCGCCGTGCACGAAGGCGTGCACCCGGCCCGGGCGGAACTCCAGCGCGGCGACGGCGGCGGGGAGCTGGGCGGAGCCGGCGTCGCCGTCCGCGTCGGCGCGGTAGAGCCACGTGACGTCGAGGTCCGCGTCCCCCGGCAGGGCGATCTCCTCGCCGGGCGCGCCCACCTGCAGGACGGCGACGGCCGGGCGCCCGGCCGGGATCCGCTCGAGCGCGGCGCAGACGGCGGGCAGCGCGGCCTCGTCGCCGACGAGCAGGTGCCAGTCGGCGTCGGGGTCCGGGGCGTAGGCGCCACCGGGGCCGACCACGCGCAGCCGGTCACCGGGCCGGGCGGACGCGGCCCACGGGCCGGCCAGACCGGCGTCACCGTGGTGGACGAAGTCGATGACGAGCTCGCCCGCGGCCCGGTCGAGGGCACGCACGGTGTAGGTGCGCTGGACCGGCCACTGCTCGCGCGGCAGCTCGGCGTGCACCCGGTCCATGTCCAGCGGCTCGGGGTAGTCGACGCCGGGACGCGGGAAGAGGATCTTGACGTAGCGGTCGGTGTGCTCGGTGTCGGGGAACGCGGCCAGGTCGTCGCCACCGGCGACGACGCGCACGAGGTGCGGGCTCAGGCGTTCGGTGCGGAGCACCCGGAGGTCGGTGACGCGGCGGGCCATGGGGGCCTCCCGGACGGAGGGGGAAGGGGCCGTCGCGACGGTACCCCTCCCCCGCCCGTCCAGGTGAGGTGAGCCTTACCTCAGAGAGGTCAGTTCTCCTGGTGGTAAGCCTCGAGGACCTCGGCCGGGATGCGACCGCGGTCGGAGACCTTCATCCCGCGGTTGCGGGCCCACTCGCGGATCGCCTGGTTCTGCTCGCGGTCCACCGACGGGCGGCGGGCCGCCCCGTTCGACGAGGAACCACCGCGGCGCCGGGCCGGACCACTCGCACGACGGGCGGCGGCGACGTAGTCCGCCAGCACGTCGCGCAGCTTCTTCGCATTCCCGTCGGACAGGTCGATCTCGTAGCTGCGTCCGTCGATCCCGAACTCGATCGTCTCGTCCGCGGCATCCCCGGTCAGATCGTCGACGAGCCGGACTTCCTTGATCTGCGCCATCGCCGCAGCCTCCCTGAACAATCGAACATTTCGCGGGTGCGGGACCGGACGCAGCCCGGGATCACAGTTCTGCACCACCTTGACGCAATAGGTGCAGCTGGCGGCCGCCGGTTCCGACTCTAAACAGAGACTAACCGAGAAATGTTCACCGCGTCGACCGGGTCGACTCGTATTCGGGAAAACGAGCGCAATGCCACTCGTTCGGGACCCGTCGGGTTCAGGCCTCGCCGCGCACCAGCGGGAACAGGATCGTCTCCCGGATTCCGAGACCGGTGAGGGTCATCAGCAGCCGGTCGACGCCCATTCCCATCCCGCCGGTCGGGGGCATCCCGTACTCCATGGCGCGGAGGAAGTCCTCGTCGAGCTGCATCGCCTCCGGGTCGCCGGCGGCGGCCTTGAGCGACTGCGCGTGCAGCCGCTCGCGCTGCTCGACCGGGTCGACCAGCTCGGAGTAGGCGGTGGCCAGCTCGACACCGAAGACGATGAGGTCCCACGACTCGGACAGCCGCGGGTCGTCGCGGTGCGCCCGGGTCAGCGGCCGGACCTCCACCGGGAAGTCGCGCACGAACGTCGGCTCGACGAGGGTGTGCTCGACGAGCTTCTCGAACAGCTCCAGCACGATCTGCGCCGCCGTCGGGTAATCCGTGATGTCGACGTCGTGCGCGTGCGCGATCTCCTGCAGTTCCGACAGTTCCGTGTCGGGCGTCACCTTCCGCCCGACGGCGTCGGAGACCGAGCCGTACAGGGTGACCGAACGCCACTCGCCGCCGAGATCGTGCTCGGTGCCGTCGTGGTGACGGACCGTGGTGGAACCGAACAGCGCACGCGCCGAGGACTGGATCAGCTCGCGGGTCAGATCCGCCATCTCGTCGTAGGTCGCGTAGGCCTGGTAGGCCTCCAGCATCGCGAACTCCGGCGAATGCGTCGAGTCGATGCCCTCGTTGCGGAACACCCGGTTCAGCTCGAAGACGCGCTCGATACCGCCGACCACGCAGCGCTTCAGGAACAGCTCCGGCGCGATCCGCAGGTACAGATCGGCGTCGAGTGCGTTCGCGTGCGTGACGAACGGGCGCGCGGTCGCGCCGCCGTGCAGGTTCTGCAGCATCGGCGTCTCGACCTCGACGTAGTCGCGGCCGGTGAGCGCGTCGCGCAGGGTGCGCAGGACCGTGGAGCGGGCCCGGACCGTCTCGCGGGCCTGCGGGCGCAGGATCAGGTCGACGTAGCGCTGCCGGACCCGGTTCTCCTCCGACAGCTCCTTGTGCGCGGTCGGCAGCGGGCGGACCGACTTCGCCGCGATCGACCACTCGTCGGCCATCACCGAGAGCTCGCCGCGGCGCGAGGTGATGACCTCGCCGCGGACGCCCACGAAGTCACCCAGGTCGACGACGGCCTTCCAGCGGGCCAGCGCGTCGGCACCGACGCGGTCCAGCGACAGCATGGCCTGCAGCTCGGTGCCGTCGCCCTCGCGCAGCGTCGCGAAGCACAGCTTGCCGGTGTTGCGCACGAAGATCACCCGGCCGGCGACGGCGACGGTCTCCCCGGTCGCGGTGTCCGCGGGCAGGTCCGGGTGGGACTCGCGCACCGCGCGCAGCGAGTGCGTGCGGGGGACCTCGACGGGGTAGGGGTCGGTGCCCTCCGCGATCAGCTCCGCGCGCTTGGCCCGGCGCACCCGCATCTGTTCGGGGAGGTCGGCCTCGGTCGCCGGGTCGTTCGGGGTGCCGGGTGTGTTCACGGCAGGTCAGGCTATCGGCGGTACCCGGGGCCGCCCGTCGTCACCCCCCACCCCCGCGCCGCGGCCTCGCCCGGCGGCCGCGCACCGGCCTACCGTGCGGAGGTGCCCGACGACGAGGTGGACCGCGGCCGCACGTTCGGTGCCGTCGCCCGCGCCTACGACGACCACCGCCCCGCCTACCCCGGTGCCGCCGTCGACGTGGCGCTGGCCGGGACCCCGGCGCGGGCCCGCGTGCTCGACCTGGGCGCGGGGACCGGGAAGCTGACCCGCCTCCTGGCCGCGCGCGGGCTCGACGTCGTCGCGGTGGAGCCCGACCCGGCGATGCTCGCGGTGCTGCGCGAGCGCTCCCCCGGCGTCGAGGCCCGGACCGGGTCCGCGGAGCGTATCCCGCTGCCCGACGGCCACGTCGACGCCGTGCTGGTGGGGCAGGCGCTGCACTGGTTCGACCTCGACCGGGCCGGCCCGGAGATGGCCCGGGTGCTGCGGCCCGGCGGGCTGCTGGCCGGGCTGTGGAACGGCGGGGACGACGACGTCGCCTGGGTCCGCGAGCTCGGCGGGCTCACCGTGCGCGGGCGGCGGGTGCCCGACGACCCGGCCGGTGGCGGCGACGCGACGCCGCACCCGGGCGCACCCTGGTTCGTCGACGACACCGAGGACCGCGTCACCTGGAGCCGCCCGACCACCGTCGACGAGCACCTCGCCGATCTCGCCACGCACTCCTGGGCGCTGCTCGGCACCCCGGCGGACCGGGACGCCGTGTTCGCCGCCCTGCGGGACTTCCTGACCGGCCGGGTCGCGGACGCCGGTGGCGGCTTCACGCTGCCGATGCGCACGGTCGTCCGGCGCTCCCGCAGGCTCTGAGCCGGCTCAGCGGGTCCGGTGGTGGCGCAGGTGGGTCAGGCGCAGCCCGTGCAGCGTGAGGTCGGGGACGTGGTGGGTGACGGTCTCGGCGCGTCCGTGCACCAGCTCCGCGAGCCCACCGGTGACGATCACCGAGACCGGCCCGGCGTCCGGGCCCAGCTCTGCCAGGATCCGGCGCACCAGCCCGTCGACCTGGCCGGCGGCGCCGTAGAGCACGCCGGCCTGCACGGCCTCCACGGTGGTGCGCCCGATCACCGAGCGCGGCTCGACCAGATCGACCGGCCGCAGCGACGACGCCCGCTCGGCGAGCGCCTGCATCGCGATGTCGATCCCCGGCGCGAGCGCGCCGCCGAGGAACTCGCCCCTCGCCGTGACGACGTCGATGTTGGTGCAGGTTCCCAGGTCCACGCAGACGCAGGTGGTGCCGAACAGGTGGTGCGCGGCCAGCGAGTTCACGACCCGGTCGGCGCCGACCTCGCGCGGGTGGTCGACGAGCAGCGGCACCCCGGTGCGCACCCCCGGCCCGACGACGAGTGTCCGCATCCGGTCCGACCAGCGGGCCAGCAGGGTGCGCAGCTCCCGCGACGGGCCGGGCACCGTGGAGAGCGCCGCGACCGCGGTGACGTCGGCGAAGTGCGCGCCGAGCATCCCGGTGACGGTCAGGTCCAGCTCGTCGGCGGTCGCGCTGGTGTCGGTCCGCAGCCGCCACCGCCGCTGCGGCTCCGGGGACAGCGAGGACGGGTCGGTCCCCGGCCCCGGCTCGGGGTAGAGCCCGAGCGAGACGTGGGTGTTCCCGACGTCGATGCAGAGCAGCACTAGCGGGCCGCGCTGGTGAGCAGCCCCGATCCCTCCGGCGCGTGCCCGGGGTCGGTGCCGAGCTCGGCGATCCGGTTGTCGGCGTCGACGAACACCACCCGCGGGTCGTAGCGGCGCAGCTCGGCCTCGTCGTAGGAGCCGTAGGAGATCAGGATGACCAGGTCACCGGGGTGCACGAGGTGCGCGGCGGCACCGTTGATCCCGATGATCCCCGAGCCGGGCTCGCCGGTGATCACGTAGGTCTCCAGTCGGGCGCCGTTGGTGATGTCGACGATGCTGACCTGCTCGCCCTCGAGCAGGTCGGCGGCGGCCATCAGGTCGGCGTCGACGGTGACCGAGCCGACGTAGTGCAGGTCGGCCTGGGTCACGGTGGCGCGGTGGATCTTGGACTTCATCATCGTGCGGTACACGGCGGCTCTCCTAGAACGCGATGGGGGCGTTGTCGATGAGGCGGGTCGGGCCCACGCGGGCGGCGACGAGCAGCCGGCCGTCGCCACCGCCCGGTCCGGGGGCGGGGCCGAGCTCGGCGTCGCGCAGCTCCAGGTAGTCGACCTCGACGCCGGGCTCGGACTCCAGCTCGGCGCGGGCGGCGGCGAGCACGGCGTCGTGCCCGCGCGCGGACACCGCGGCGCCCGCGGCCAGCGCGCGCGAGAGCACGGCGGCGGCGCGGCGCTGCTCGGGGTCGAGGTAGACGTTGCGCGAGGAGCGGGCCAGGCCGTCGTCCTCGCGCACGGTCGGGACGCCGACGACGCGGGTCGGGAAGTCCAGGTCGCGCACCATCCGCCTGACCAGCGTGAGCTGCTGGTAGTCCTTCTCGCCGAACAAGGCGACGTCCGGGCCGACGATGTGGAACAGCTTCGAGACGACGGTCAGGACGCCGTCGAAGTGCCCCTTGCGCGACGCGCCCTCCAGCTCGTCCCCGAGCGGGCCGGCCGCGACGCGGGTCTCCGAGCCCGGGGGGTACATGTGCTCGACGCCGGGGGTGAACACCAGCTCCACGCCCTCGGAGCAGCAGACCTCGAGGTCGGCCTCCAGCGGGCGCGGGTAGCGGTCGAGGTCCTCGCCGGCGCCGAACTGCAGCGGGTTGACGAAGATCGACACGACCGGGACGACGGCGCCCGGGATCCGCTTCGCGTGCCGGATCAGCTCGCGGTGGCCGTCGTGCAGGGCGCCCATGGTCGGGATCAGGACGATCTTGCGGCCCGCGCCGCGCAGGGCGCGGGTGACCGGGGTCAGCGTCGCCGGGTCGGCGTGCACGGTCAGGCGGCCGGCGCCGTAGCCGTTGCGGGTGGAGCCGGGGGTGCTCACTTCTCCTCCAGTGCGGTCTCGATGTCGTGCAGCCCGGCGTCGCCGAGCAGGCCGGCCGCGGCGGCCCGGTGGGCGGTGCGGGCGGCCAGCGCCCGGTAGCCGGCGGCCAGGTCCGGGTCGGCGGCGCCGATGTGGCGCAGGTGGGTGCGGACGGTGCCAGCGTCGCCGCGGGCGACCGGACCGGTCAGCGCGCGGTCGCCGTGACGCAGCGCGTTGTCCAGGGCCGCGGACAGCAGCGGGGCGACGAGCCGCTCGGCGGGCCGGATCCCGGCGCCCTCCAGCAGCTGCACACAGTCCCCGACCAGCGTCGTCAGGTGGTTGGCGCCGTGGGCGAGCGCCGCGTGGTAGAGCGGGCGCACGTCCTCGGGGATCCGGACGGGCTCGGCCGACATCTCCAGGACCAGCGCCTCGGCGACGCTCCAGCCGACCGCGGATTCCGGGTCCCCGCTCGCGGTCACCCCGATGCAGCACGAGGTGAGCCGGTCGACGTCCTCCGGCCGGCCGGTGACGGTCATGGCCGGGTGCAGCGCGAGCGGCAGCACGCCCTGCTCGGCGGCCGGGTCCAGCACGGCGACGCCGTGCGACCCCGCGGTGTGGACGGCGATCTGCCCGGGCCGGAAGCAGCCGGCGGCGGCGAGGCCGCGGACCAGGCCGGGCAGGACGTCGTCCGGGACCGCGAGCAGGACCAGGTCCGCGCGGGTGCAGACCTCGTCGGGCGGGAGCAGGGGGACGTCGGGCAGCAGGGCCCCGGCGCGGCGCACCGAGGCCTGCGAGACCCCGGAGGCGGCGACGACGTGGTGGCCCGCGCGGGCGAGCGCGGCTCCCAGTACCGAACCGACTCGTCCGGCGGAGACCACGCCGACGGCGAGCCGCGCGGGGCGGCCGGGATCGATCACAGTCAGGTCCGTTTCCTCCCGTTCCGGTCCGCGAGGGGTACCGGTCGGGCAATCCGCGGTGTGCCCACGACCTCCGGTGGCCGTGCGCCGGACGCGAGGGTAGACGGGCCCCGGGCCGGCCCGCGTGCTCCTGAGACCGGCCTCACCCCGGGGGGTGGCCGGTGACCGGGCCGCGTCAGCGGGCGGCGGGCCGGTCCGGGTCGTCGCCGGGGCGCAGCATCGGGCGGGTCGGGCCGGGGTCCGACGGGTCGTCGTGGTGGCGGCCCCCCGCGGGCGGGCCCTCCGGACGACGGACCGGACGGGTGACGCCGTCGCCTGCGGTCCCGGTCTCCACCGGCCGGGGGCCGCGGTCCGGTGCGGCCACCGGGGCGGGTCGCCCGCCCGGGCCGGCGCCGGGGACCGCCCCGCCACCGGGTCCCGGCTGCCGCGGGGCGCCCTGCGGGGGCGCGCCGTGCGGGGGGAGACGACCGTCCGGACCGGGCGGGCGGCCGGTCCCGGACGGGCCGGGCCGGAGGACGTGCTCGGGCGTGCCGGGCTGCCGTGACCACGCGGCGGGACCGGCGGCGGGCAAGGCTCCGGTCGGCGCGCCCCCGGCCGGCCCGCCGGACGGCGGGCTCCACCGTGCCCCGCCCGGCACGGGCGGGACCGCGGGGCCCGCGGAGGCGGCCGCGCCGCCGTCGTCGGGGAAGGTCGGGATGCGGAACTGGCCGGAGAAGCTGCCGTCCGGCGCGGCCGGGGGCGGCGGCTCCCAGCCCGTCGGACGCTGCTGCGCCCAGGCCGCCACCAGCGCCTCCGGCACCCCGACGGCCACCGCGCGGGCCCGCAGCAGCGCCGCGAGCTTCTCGTCGTGCAGGGCGTGCGCGCTGTCCTGCACGGCACCGCGGGCGATCCGGTTCCGCATGAACGCCAGCTCGGTCACCGCCGACTGGTACTCCGCGACGGCCTTGGCCGCGGCCGGGCCGGACCGGCGCCTGACCAGCGTCCGCCAGCCGCGCCGGCGCGAGAGCCGGGCCAGCAGCGGCACCTCGCTCGGCGCGATCCAGCCGGCGGCCGCGAACCCGGGCAGCTGCGCCGCGACGATGCGGGCCTCCCGGCGCCGGGCGAGCACCACCAGCGCGACCAGCCCGGCGAAGATCGGGACCATCACGAAGGCGTAGACCCGGTAGAAGGCCCCGGGCGAGGCCGCGAGCACCGACGCGCCGTTCCACAGCGCGTGCAGCACGACCGCGGCGACGTAGCCGGCGACCATGGCGAGCACCCGCACGCCGACGCTGCGACTGGCCGCCGCGACCCCGGCCGCGATGCCGAGCATGCAGGTGAACAGGGGGTGCGCGAACGGCGAGGCGACCCCGCGGACGAACAGCGTCGCGAGCACGCCTGCCGTCTCCGGGTCGGAGACCGCGCGGCCCAGGTAGAGGATGTTCTCGCTGAACGCGAACCCGGCGGCGACGATGCCGGCGTAGACGACGCCGTCGACGATCCCGTCGAACTCGCGGCGCCGGAACAGCAGCAGCCCGACCAGGAACAGCCCCTTGGTGAACTCCTCGACGACCGGGGCGACCACCACCGGCCCGAACAGGTCGCCCGCGCCGCGCCCGGCGGCCGCGTCGAGCACCGCCGAGGCGCTGGTGTTGAGCGTCAGCGCCACCAGCGCGGCGAACCCGGCACCCCACAGGAACGCGCCCATCAGCATCCGCGGCGGCTCGGGCTCCCAGCGGTCCACCCACAGGAACGCGGCCACCACCGGCACGACCGGCAGCAGCGCGGCCAGCGTCCCGACCACGACACCGGCCGTGCCGATCGCCCGCTGCAGCACGCCGACGGTGATCACGGCGAGCAGCGCCAGCAGCACCAGGCCGGCGACGGGCAGCAGCACGCCCCGGCGCTTCGCGGACGGCGCCGGCACCGCGGGGTACGGACGGCCGAGCGTCGGGGACGTCATGGGCGTCGAGCCTAGAGAACCGCCGCGCCGCGCGCGCTCAGGTGGAGCGGATGCCCCCGTCGGTGTCGTCCGGATCGTCCGGGGCCCGGCAGCAGTGCTCCAGCCACAGCGCCGCCGCGACCAGCGCGACCGCGCTGACCAGCCCGATCCCGGCGACGACGCTGTCGTCGGCGGCCGCGACCACGACGGCGGCCCGCGGCAGGGTGTGCATGAGCACGCCCGCCCACAGCCCGGCGACGACCGCGCCGCCGACCGACGACGCCTTGGCCAGCAGCACCGCACGGGCCGCGACGAGCGCGGGGACCGGGGCCGCGCCGTCGCGCCGGGCGATCCGGCGGCGCAGCACAAACCCCCCTGCCGCCTCGGCCGCGGCCAGCGCCGCGACGACCACGGCCGCCGCGACCGGCAGCGCGGGCAGCGAGCCGTAGGCCAGCTGGACACCGATGTTGCCGAGCAGCGCGGCGACCACGGCGATCGCGGCCACGTCGCGCACCCGGGTGGGCCGCACCGTCGGGCGCGGGTCGCCGCCCGGACCCGGCCCGCGGCGGCCGCCGTCCGGTCCGGGGGCGGTCACACCGGGTCCCGCAGGACGAGGTCGTCGCGGCGGTGCACGCCGGAGAGCCCGTCCGGGCCGAGCGCGTCGAGCAGGCCGGCGACCGGCCCGTGCCCGTGCAGGACGGCGCCGGGCTCGGCGAGCAGCCACGGCAGCAGCACCGTCGCCCGCTGCGGGGTGCCGGGGTGCGGCAGCAGCAGCTCCGGGTCGCCGGAGAGGACCGGGCCGTCGTCGCCGTCGACCTGGACGACGTCGACGTCGAGGGTGCGCGGGCCCCACCGCTGCTCGCGGACCCGCCCCGAGGCGTCCTCCAGCGCCTGCCCGCGGCGCAGCCAGCCCCACGCGTCGAGGCCGGGGTCGGACGCGACGAGCACCGCGTTGAGGAAGTCGGGCTGGTCGGTGACACCCCACGGCGCCGTCTCGAACACCGGCGAGACCGCGACGACCGCCGAGCCCAGGTCCGCGACGACCGCGCGCAGGTGCGCGAGCCGGTCGCCGAGGTTGGACCCGAGGGACAGCACGGCGCGGGTCACGGCCGGCTCCGCGTCACGACCACCGCCACGTCGTCGAAGGTCAGCGGGATCGGCGCGGAGGGCTTGTGCAGGGTCACCTCGACCCCGTCGATGCGGGCGTCGAAGTCCAGCACCGCCTGCGCGACCTCCCCGGCAACGGCCTCGATGAGGTCGCGGGCCGGGCCGCCGACGATCCCCGCGGCCAGCTCGGCCAGCTCGCCGTAGTGCAGGGTGTCGGCGAGGTCGTCGGACGCGGCGGCGGGCGCCAGGTCGGCGTGCACGACGAGGTCGACGACGAAGTCCTGCCCGTCGCGCTTCTCGTGGTCGAACACCCCGTGGTGCCCTCGGACCCGCAGACCGCGCAGCTCGATGCGGTCGCCCCCGCTCACCGCCCGCTCTCCCGCGGGGTGCGGGCGCGCGACGCGCCGAGCCGGCAGGCCGCGGCGACGGCGATCGCGTCCATCGTCGAGTCGACGTCGTGCACCCGCACGCCCCAGGCCCCGGCGTTCGCGGCCAGCGCGCTGATCGCCGCGGTCGCGACGTCGCGGCCCGCGGCCGGGCGCGGCTCGCCCTCGGCGGACGCCAGCAGCTCGCCGAGGAACCGCTTGCGCGAGGCACCGACGAGCACCGGGAACCCGAGGTCGACGAACACGTCGAGGCGGCGCAGCAGCGCCCAGTTGTGCGCGGCGGTCTTGGCGAACCCGAGACCCGGGTCCAGCACGATCCGGCCCGGGTCGACCCCGGCCATCACCGCGTGGTCCACCCGCGCGACGAGCTCGGCCCGCACCTCGCCGATGACGTCCTCGTACCCGGCCAGCTGGGCCATCCCGGCGCTGTGCCCGCGCCAGTGCATGATCACCCACGGGGCCCGGCTCTCCGCGACGACGGCGGCCATCCTCGGGTCGGCCAGCCCGCCGGAGACGTCGTTGATCATCGCCGCGCCCGCCTCGACGCAGGCCGCGGCGACCTCGGAGCGGGTGGTGTCGACGCTGACCCGTACGCCCTCGGCGACGAGGTCGCGCACCACCGGCAGCACCCGGTCGCGCTCGGTCGCGGCGTCGACGCGCTGCGCGCCGGGCCGGGTCGACTCGCCACCGACGTCGACGAGGTCGGCACCGGCGTCGCGCATGGCGACCCCGTGGGCGACCGCGTGCGAGCGGTCCAGGTAGCGGCCGCCGTCGGAGAAGGAGTCGGGGGTGACGTTCAGGATGCCCATGACGGCGCACCGGCCGAGCTCGGGGAGAGCTCCGTCCGGGGCGACCACGTCAGGACCCCCTGATCAGCGACAGCGCCTCCGCCCGGGAGGACGCCGAGCTCTTGAACAGCCCGCGGACCGCCGAGGTGGTGGTGCGCGAGCCGGGCTTGCGGATGCCGCGCATCGCCATGCAGAGGTGCTCGGCCTCCAGCACGACGATCACCGCCCGCGGGTCGAGCTTGCGCACGAGCGCGTCGGCGATCTGCGCGGTCAGCCGCTCCTGCACCTGCGGGCGCTTGGCGTAGAGGTCGACCACCCGGGCGAGCTTGGACAGGCCGGTGACCTGCCCGTCGACGGCGGGGATGTACCCGACGTGCGCGACGCCGTGGAAGGGCACCAGGTGGTGCTCGCAGGTCGAGAACATCGGGATGTCCTTGACCAGCACGAGCTCGCCGTGGCCCTCGTCGAAGGTCTTCTCCAGCACGGTGTCCGGGTCGACGAACAGCCCGGCGAAGATCTCGCCGTAGGCCCGCGCGACCCGCGCCGGGGTCTCGGCGAGGCCGGGGCGGTCCGGGTCCTCCCCGATCGCGATCAGCAGCTCCCGGACGGCGCGCTCCGCACGGTCGAGGTCGACCCCGCCGGGCACGGCCTGGGTCACCCCGGCCGCCACCGCGGCGGACTCCACCGGTGCGGGGCGTCCGTCGGTCGTCGACGTGCTCAGTGTCCTGCCTCCGGGTCGTGGCCGCGCCGCTGGTCGCCGGCGTCGGTGTCGCGTCCGCCCGGTGCGCCGTTGCCGTGCGCACCGGCGCCGTTGCCGTGGTGGCCGGGCTGCGGGCCGGGCTGCTGTGGCGGCGCCCAGTTCGGCGGCGGCCAGCTCTGCCCCTGCGGGGTCGTGGCGGGGCGCCAGTCCGGCGGGGCGCCGTAGTTCGGGGCGACGGCGTTGGGCGGCTGCTGTCCCGCGTAGGGCCCCGGGCTCGCCGGGTGGCCGTTGCCCGGTGCGGCGTAGCCGTTGCCGGGGCCGCCGTGCGCCGGGCCGCCGTGCGCCGGGCCGCCGTGCGCCGGGACACCGTTGCCGGGGGCGCCGTGGTGCGGGGCGCCGCCGTTCGGGGTGCCGCCGTTCGGGGTGCCGTAGCCGCCGTCGTCCGGGGCGTCCGGCCGGGCCGGGGCCGACCCGCCCGCGGGGAACGGCGAGGCGCCGGGCGTGCCGGGCGCGTCGCCGTAGCCGTTGGCCGCGCCGGACCCGATCGGGGCCGGGGTGCGCTCGTCGGGCTCCGGCCAGGTCTCGCCGCGCTCGTGGGCGAGCTCGCGCGGGGTCTTGATCGGCGGCTTCTCCGACGGCGTGCGCACGCCGAAGTCGTCGAACGCGGTGATCCGCGGCCGCTTCTCCACCGACCCGAAGATCCGCTCCAGGTCGCGGCGGTTGAGGGTCTCCTTGTCCAGGAGCTCCAGCACGAGGTCGTCGAGCACGTCGCGGTAGGTGTTGAGGATCTCCCACGCCTCGGTGTGCGCGGCCTCGATGAGCTTGCGCACCTCCTCGTCGATCTCGTGGGCGACCTCGAGCGAGTAGTCCGCCTGGTTGCCCATCGAGCGCCCGAGGAACGGGTCGCCCTGCTCGCGGCCGTAGCGGACGGCGCCGAGCTTGGCGCTCATGCCGTACTCGGTGACCATCGCGCGGGCGATCTTGGTGGCCTGGTCGATGTCGGAGGACGCGCCGGTGGTGGGCTCGTGGAAGACGAGCTCCTCGGCGGAGCGCCCGCCCATCGCGAACACCAGCCGGGCGATCATCTCCGCGCGGGTCATGAGGCCCTTGTCGTCCTCCGGGACGACGAGCGCGTGCCCGCCGGTGCGCCCGCGCGGCAGGATCGTGAGCTTGTAGACCGGCTCCAGGTCCGGCATCGCCCACGCGGCCAGCGCGTGCCCGCCCTCGTGGTACGCGGTGATCTTCTTCTCACGCTCGGAGACGATCTTCGACTTGCGCCGCGGGCCGCCGACGACGCGGTCGACCGACTCCTCCAGCGCGGCTCCGGTGATCCGGCTGCCGTGCTCGCGCGCGGTCAGCAGCGCGGCCTCGTTGATGACGTTGGCCAGGTCGGCGCCGGACATCCCGACGGTCCGCTTGGCCAGTGCGGTGAAGTCGACGTCGTCGCCGAAGGGCTTGCCCTTGGCGTGGACCTCCAGGATCCGGCGGCGGCCCGCGAGGTCGGGGGCGCCGACGGGGATCTGGCGGTCGAAGCGGCCCGGGCGCAGCAGCGCCGGGTCCAGGATGTCGGGGCGGTTGGTCGCGGCGATCAGGATGATCCCGCCGCGCGCGTCGAAGCCGTCCATCTCGACGAGCAGCTGGTTCAGGGTCTGCTCGCGCTCGTCGTGCCCGCCGCCGAGGCCGGCGCCGCGCTGGCGGCCGACCGCGTCGATCTCGTCGACGAAGATGATGCAGGGCGCGTTCTGCTTGGCCTGCTCGAACAGGTCGCGCACCCGGGAGGCGCCGACACCGACGAACATCTCGACGAAGTCCGAGCCGGAGATCGTGTAGAACGGCACGCCCGCCTCGCCGGCCACGGCCCGCGCGAGCAGCGTCTTGCCGGTGCCGGGCGGGCCGTAGAGCAGCACGCCCTTCGGGATCTTCGCGCCCAGGGCCTGGTAGCGCCCCGGGTTCTGCAGGAAGTCCTTGATCTCGTAGAGCTCCTCGACCGCCTCGTCGGCGCCCGCCACGTCGGAGAACGTGTTCTTCGGCATGTCCTTGTTGAGCTGCTTGGCCTTGGACTTGCCGAAGCTCATCACCCGGTTCCCGCCGCCCTGGGCGTTGTTCAGGAACCAGAACAGCAGGATCAGGACGAGCGCCAGCGGGATCATCGTGATCAGCAGCGTGGACAGGAACGAGTCCTGGCGCACGACCGTGTCGTACTGCGCGATGCCCGGGACCTGGCGCACCTGGTCGAAGATCTGGCCGGAGAGCTGGGCCGGGTACTGCGTGATGATCTGGGTGGTCTCGGTGCCGTCGACCGGGATCGGGCGGTCCAGGGTCAGCCGGAGCTGCTGTTCCCGGTCCTCGACCAGTGCGTCACGGACGTTCCCCTGCTGGACCTGGGTCAGCGCGACCGACGTCGACACCTCGGTGTACCCGCGGGTGTCGTCGAACAGCGAGCTGAACCCGAGGTAGATCAGGAGCGCGACGAGGATCCAGATCAGCGGGTTGCGGAGCAGGCGCTTGCGGTCCATGCAACGTCGGCCTGGGTGGCCTTCACCTTCCCGGGAGTGGTTCACGGCAGCGGCGGCGGACGGTGTACCGCCCCGCCGGAGGGCCCTGACCCGCCAGGATAGCCCCACGAACGGTGGGGTGCTCCGGGCGGACCGGGCCGGTGACCGCCCACGCGGGGCGGTCGGAGGATCAACGTGCGGGCGACCTGCCCGGTTCCCCCACGCGGGTGTCCCGACGCACACCCCGACACCGTCGTGTGGGACAACTGTAGGGGCACGCTCGGTGCCCGGACGGCGGCGGAACGCGCTCGCGGTTGCTCCGTCCGGCCGAGCGGGGACGTGTGCGGGTCGGGAGGGGCGGATCGGATGGCGCTGGGCACGGTGAGCGGACCCCGCCGGACGGTGTCCGTCCTGGCCGCCGGGCTGGCGGCCGCCGCGGTGCTCGCGGTGTTCACCACCCCGGTCGGGACGGCCGTGGCCGCGCCCGTCGCCCCGGCCCCCGCACCGACGGCGCCGGCGGCGGTCACCGCCCCGCCCGCGACGACCGCACGGGCCGAGGCGGCCGCCCCGCACCGGCCGCTGCCGGCGGTGGGGCCGTCCGGGATCGGCCCGGGCACCGTCACCGAGACCACGGGTGCGGGACTGTGCACCGCGGGGTTCGTGTTCACCGCGGGCGACCGTACGTTCCTCGCGCAGGCCGCGCACTGCGGCGGCACCGGCGACGAGACCGAGACCGACGGCTGCACCTCGGCCGCTGTGCCGCTGGGCACCCCGGTGCGGGTGCACGGCCGGGGCGGGACCGTCACCGCGACGCTGGCCTGGAGCTCGTGGAACACCATGCAGGCCCGCGGGGAGACCGACCCGGACGTCTGCGCCTACAACGACCTCGCGCTCGTCGAGCTGCCGGCCGGGTCGGCCGCGGACACCGGGTCCGCGGTGCCGTTCTTCGGCGGGCCCGCCGGGGTCCGCACCGCCCCGCTCGCGCCCGGCACCCCGGTCTACGGCCTGACCAACGCACCCGGCCCCGGTGGTGTCCGCTCGGTCGGGGCGCGCTCCGGCGCGGTCGCCGGGGAGGTCGGCGGCGGCTGGGGCCACGCGGTGTACGCGGTGCAGGACGGCGTCGCCGGGGAGTCCGGCAGCCCGCTGCTCGACGCCGAGGGCCGCGCGATCGGCGTGCTGTCGAGCCTGACGACCACCGCGGACCTGCCCAGCGTCGAGTACACCGACCTGGCCCGGGCGCTGGACTACGCGGCCCGGACCGACGGCCCGCCCGGGCTGGCGCTCGCCGTGGGCCCGGCGTTCACCGCGGCGCCGCCCGGGCTCGACCCGCGGGCGCTCGCGACGCCCGCCGGCCCCGGGGTGCGCTGAGCCGGCTCAGGCGTAGACGCGCGGGTCGAGCGTGCCGATGTAGGGCAGGTCGCGGTAGCGCTCGGCGTAGTCGAGGCCGTAGCCGACGACGAACTCGTTCGGGATGTCGAAGCCGACGTAGCGCACCGGGACGTCGACCTTCACCGCGTCCGGCTTGCGCAGCAGCGTCACGACCTCCAGCGACGCGGGCGAGCGCGTCTGCAGGTTGCCCAGCAGCCAGTTCAGCGTCAGGCCGGAGTCGATGATGTCCTCGACGATCAGGACGTGGCGGCCCGCGATGTCGCGGTCGAGGTCCTTGAGGATCCGCACCACGCCCGACGACGACGTGGACGAGCCGTAGGAGCTCACGGCCATGAACTCGAGCTGGGCCGGGATGGGCAGGGCGCGGGCGAAGTCGGTCATGAACATGACCGCGCCCTTCAGGACGCCGATCAGGACCAGGTCGGTCTCGCGGCCGTCGCGGACGAGGTCGGCGTAGTCCCCGCCGACCTGCCGGGCCAGCTCAGCGGTCTTCTCGCGCACCTGCTCCTCGGTGACCAGCACCGAGGAGATGTCCCCGTCGTACACCCGACCCCCTCGCACGGGCCGTGCCCCGGCCCGGTCGACTCCCTGCACCGGCCCGCGGTCACGCCCGGTCACGCCGCCGGCTGCGGTGGCGCACGAGGAGCCTGCCACGGGCGCGGGTCAGCTCCAAGCCGCCTCCGAGGGCCGGTCCGCCCTGCCCGCGCCAGGCCCCGACCAGGTCGTCGGCCGCGCGCAGCTGGGCGTCGGTGACCGCCCGCGCGCCGTGGCCGGCGAGCCATTCCCGCAGGACCCGGCGCCGTACGGCGGGGGCGGCGGCGCCCAGGACGGCCGCGTCGAGCGCGGTGGCGGCGGGTCCGCACGGCTCCCGGGCGTCCGAGCCGGGCCCGGGTGCGACGTCGCGGGCGGGGGCGGTGCTGTCACCGGAATCACCCGTCCCGGGGGAGGGTGGCGCCGCGGGGCGTTCACCGTCCGTGTCCGGTCGGACCGCGTCGGCGTACACCCGGGCCGCCTGGGCGGACAGCGCGGTGTCGTCGTCGCGGAGCTGGGCGGCGGTGCGGGCCAGCGCCGCGGCGACGCCGCCGCCGAGCACGTCCTCCAGCAGCGGCAGGACCTCGTGACGCAGCCGGGCGCGGGTGAAGCGGGGGTCGTCGTTGTGCGGGTCGGCCCAGGTCCGCACCCCTGCGGCGGCGCAGGCGGCGGCGGTGTCGGCGCGGCGCACGCCCAGCAGCGGGCGCAGCCACGGCGCCGACCACTCCCGCATCCCGGCCAGCGAGCGGGCGCCGGAGCCCCGGCCCAGCCCGAGCAGGACGGTCTCGGCCTGGTCGTCGAGGGTGTGCCCGAGCAGCACCGGCGACGACGGCGCCGGCCGCGCCGCACGCAGCGCCGCGTACCGGGCGCGCCGGGCGGCCGCCTCCGGTCCCCCGCCCCCGGTGACCGCGACGGGGTGCACGGTCGCGGTGATCCCGCGGTCGTGCAGCCGCGCGGCGAGCGCGGCGGAGCGTTCCGCGGAACCGTCCTGCAGCCCGTGGTCGACGACGGCGGCGTGCACCGGCCCGTCGACGGCGTCGCGGACGGCGAGCACGAGCGCGGTGGAGTCCGCCCCGCCCGAGCAGCCGACCAGCGGCGGCGCGGCCCGGCGGTCGTCGGGCAGCCGTGCGAGGGCGTCCCGGACGGCGCGGCGCACCCGGCCCGCGGCCGCGTCGGTGCTCAGCCGACCCGGCGCAGCCACGCGGGCGGGTCGTCGAGCTCGGCGCGGGTCGGCAGGGTCTGCGGGGACTCCCAGGCCCGGTTGATGCCGGCCATCCCGGCCTCGCGCTCGACCGCCCGGCAGAACGCGGCCCCGACGGCGTACTGGCGCATCTTGGCCTCCACGCCGAGCAGCGCCCGCAGGAGCCGGTCGATCAGGCCGCCGCCGCGGCGCCGCTCGGTGAACCGGCGGCGGATCAGCGCGACGTCGGGCACCACGTCCGGCCCGACCGCGTCCATCACGTGGTCGGCGTGCCCCTCGAGCAGCGTCGACAGCGCGAGCAGCCGGTCCAGGACGGCGCGCTGCTCGGGCCCCTGCAGCAGCTCGACCAGGGCGAGCACGTCGGCCCTGCGGCCGTCCTCGCCGCGCAGGGCGCGGATCGCGTCGGGCAGCCGGGCCAGCCGCGCGCTGTCGGGTTCCTGCAGCGTGAGCAGCTCGGTGACCAGGCCCGCGAAGTGCTCGCGCAGCCACCCGACGGCGGTGAACTGCAGCCGGTGGGTGGCCTCGTGCAGGCAGACCCAGAGGCCGAACTGCTCGCCGTCGACGTCGAGGGACTCCGACGCGGCGTGCACGTTCGGGGCGACGACGATGAGCCGCCCGGCGCCGTCCGGCCCGCCGAACGGGTCGTACTGGCCCAGCACACGGGCGCCCATGTACGCCAGCAGCGCCCCGACCTGCAGCCCGGACGCCCCGGCGGTGACGGTCCGCAGCGGCCACGGCGAGGCGGGCAACCGGGCTCCGGAGGTCAGCGCCTCCATCCCGCCGATGGCGGCGCGCGCCCACGCGGGGCGGTCCAGCACGTCGGCGGGCAGCAGCGGCAGGCCCGCGCCGAGCCCGGTGACCTCGCGGACGTGGCCCTCCGCGCGCGCCGAGTCGACGCGCAGCCGCTCCACCAGCTCGGCGGCGATCCGCGGGGTGGTGCGCGGCCCGGGGGGCATCAGCGAGGCCGCCGTCGACGCGGCCAGGGACCAGTTCACCGGCAGCCCGGTGCCGCGGGCGGGCCGGGTCGCGCCGGTGACCGGGCCGGTCGTGTCGGTCTCCATGCGGCCCACGCTACCCGCGACGGCGCGGGCCGGGTGGGCGCTCAGCCGCGGCAGCCGCAGCGCGACAACGTGGCCGCGACCCGGTCCAGCGCGGGCCGGGCGTCGGCCGGGGAGGTGCCGTTGGACAGCAGCGCGAACACGAGCAGCCTGCCGTCGACGTCGGTCACGACCCCGGCGAGGCTGGACGCGCCCGACAGCGTCCCCGTCTTGGCCCGGACGACGCCGCGCCCGGCGACCGAGCGGGCGTCGCCGAAGCGCTCGGCGAGCGTCCCGCCACCGCCCGCCACCGGCAGGCCGGTGAGGATCGGGCGGAGGAACTGCACGTCGGTGGGGCTGTCGGACTGCGCGGCCGCCGACGCGAGGACCGCGCCGAGCACCCGGGCCGGGATCAGGTTGTCGCGGGAGAGCCCGCTGCCGTCGGCCAGGGTCAGGCCGGACACGTCGTAGCCGGCCTGCACGAGCGCCTCGGTGACGGCCTTGGCGGCGCCGGTGAAGGACGCCTCGCCCTCCTTGGAGACGGCGACCTGGCGGGCCATCGCCTCGGCGGTGACGTTGTCCGACGCGGTGAGCATGTACTCGACGAGGCTGGCGATCGGCGGGGAGGACACGCTGCCCAGCACGGGGGCGTTCGCCGCGGCCGCGCCCTCGCGGACCTCGGAGGCACCCAGCGCCGCGGCCAGTGCGCGCCCGGCCGCCCGGGCGGGGTCGTCGGAGCGGGGGCCGTCCTGCTGTTCCGGGTCGGTCCGGCCGCCGTCGAGCATCAGTGGCGACATCGGCGCGACGTAGCCGTCGGCGACGTCGGTCGGCCCCCAGCCGGGGGCCTGCGCCGGCCCGGCCCACAGGCTCGTGTCGGTGTAGACGGTCGTGATCGGGCGTCCGACGGCCTTCTTGACCTGCTCGGCGAGGTCGTCGATGCGCGCGGGCTCGGGGTAGAGCCCGTTCTTCCCGTCGGGCAGGGCGGTCAGCGACGGGTCGCCGGAGCCGACCAGCACCACCGAGTCCGGGGTCGGCCCGGGGACCACCCGGGTCGCGAGCCGGTCGGTCGGGTTCATGGTGAGCAGCGCGGCCGCGGCGGTGAGCAGCTTGGTGGTCGAGCCGGGCACCATCGGGCGGTCGCCGTCGCGCTCCCAGATGGGCGCGACGCCGCCGGGGGCGGCCGAGTCCATGACCACACCGGTGACCTCGCCCAGCTCGGGCGCGTCCAGCTGGGAGGTCAGCGCCTCGGTGATCCCGGCGGTGCTGGGCACCGGCGCGGTCGGGGTGAGCGGCCGCAGGGCCGGCATCGGGACGGGCGGGTACGGCGTCGCGGCGGTGCCCAGCCCGAACGAGCTGCGCGCCTCCGGGCCGGCCAGCGCGACCGCGCCGAACAACGAGGCCAGTGCCATCACGGCGACGGCGACGACGGCGAACCGCCGGTAGCTGCGCTCCGGCCGGCGATGCCTGCGTCCCACGACCCCTCCTGTACTCCCGCCGGGCGGCCGACCTGCCCGACCGGCTGTGCGACGCGGGCCACATCGGCCCGCTCCGCCCTCACCGGCCTGCACCCGCGCACGCCCGGTCCCTCACACTAGGGGGCAGCACCGGCGCCGCCGGAGCGGGCGGGCCCCACGGCCCGACCGCCGTCCGGCGCGTCGTGACCCGCCAGACCGCTGACCCTCTTCAAGGAGCAACGAACCGTGGACTTCGACGTCACCATCGAAATCCCCAAGGGCGGCCGGAACAAGTACGAGGTCGACCACGAGACCGGGCGCATCCGGCTCGACCGCACCCTGTTCACCGCCACCCAGTACCCCGCCGACTACGGGTTCATCGACGACACCCTCGGCGAGGACGGGGACCCGCTGGACGCCCTGGTCCTGGTGCAGGAGCCCACCTTCCCGGGCTGCGTGATCCGCTCCCGCGCGATCGGCATGTTCCGCATGAAGGACGAGAAGGGCGGCGACGACAAGGTCCTCTGCGTCCCGAGCGACGACCCCCGCCAGGAGCACCTGCGCGACATCCACCACCTGGCCGAGTTCGACCGGGCGGAGATCCAGCACTTCTTCGAGATCTACAAGACGCTGGAGCCGGGCAAGAGCGTCGAGGGCGCCTCCTGGGTCGGCCGCGCCGACGCCGAGCGCGAGATCAAGGCGTCCTACGAGCGGGCCCGCGCCGCCGGTCACTGACCGGTCGCACCGGCCCGCCACCGGGTGGCCGCCCGCGCGGCCACCCGGTGGCGGTCAGGACAGGCCGGTCACCGACCGGACCTCCATCTCCCGGGCGAGCTCCGGGTCGGCCGGCTCGCGGCCGGTCAGGGTGCCCAGCACCCCGGCCACGAACGCCAGCGGCACCGACACGATCGCCGGGTTCGTCAGCGGAAACCACGCCAGGTCGACCCCCGGGAACAGCGCCCCCGGGCCGCCGGTCACCGTCGTGGAGAACGCGATGAGCAGCACCGAGCTCGCCAGGCCGGTGTAGATGCTCCACAGCGCCCCGCGGGTGGCGAACCGCGGCCAGAACAGCGCGAACACGATCGTCGGCAGGTTCGCCGAGGCCGCGATGGCCAGCCCCAGCGACACCAGGAACGCCACGTTCACCTCGCGTGCCACCACCCCGCCCAGGATCGCGACGGCGCCGACCACGACCGCGGTCCGGCGGGCGACCCGGATCTCCTCGGCCGGCTCGGCCCTCCCGCCGCGCAGGATCGAGGCGTACACGTCGTGCGCGAACGACGCCGACGCCGTCAGCGTCAGCCCGGCGACCACCGCGAGGATCGTCGCGAAGGCGACCGCGGCGACGACGCCGAGCACCGCGGTGCCGCCGATCTCGTAGGCCAGCAGCGGGGCCGCGGAGTTCGCCGCCCCCGGCGCCGCGAGGATCCGGTCCCGGCCGACGACGACGGCCGCGCCGAACCCGACGACCAGGATGCACAGGTAGAAGACCACCATCAGCCAGGAGCACCAGGTCACCGAGCGGCGGGCCTGCACCGCGTCGGGCACGGTGAACAAGCGCATCAGCACGTGCGGCAGGCTGGAGATGCCCAGCACCAGCGCGAGGCCGAGGGACAGGAAGTCGATCCGCCCGGCGAGGCCGTGGCCGTACCACGCGCCCGGCTCGAGCAGTGCCCCGCCGAGCGGGCTGCCCGCGGCCGCGCGCCCCAGCAGCTCCGACAGGTCCAGCCCGAAGCGGCCGAGCACGAACGCGGCGAGGCCCGCCACGCAGACCAGGAGCAGCACCGCCTTGACGATCTGCACCCAGGTCGTGCCCCGCATCCCGCCAAGCAGCACGTAGGCCATCATCACGACGCCGACGAGCACGATCACCGCGGACTGCCCGCCTGCGGTATGGATGGCGAGCAGCAGCGCGACCAGGCTGCCCGCCCCGGCCATCTGCGCGACCATGTAGACGATCGAGATGACCAGCGTCGAGGTCGCCGGGCCGCCCGGACGGGGCCCTGGCGCAGCCGGTAGGCCATCACGTCGCCCATCGTGAAGCGCCCGGTGTTGCGCAGCCCCTCGCCGACCACGAGCAGCGCGACGAGCCAGGCCACAACCCAGCTGACCGAGTAGACGAAGCCGTCGTAGCCGTACACGGCGATCGCCCCGGAGATGCCGAGGAACGACGCGGCGGACAGGAAGTCGCCGGACATGGCGATGCCGTTCTGCGTGCCGCTGAAGCCGCCGCCGGCGGCGAAGTAGTCGTCGGGGGTGGCGTCGCGGTGGCTGACCCGGTAGACGATGCCGAGCGTGACCAGCACGAACACCCCGAAGACCACCATGTTGACGACGGGGTCGCCGATCTGCGCCGGGGCGGTCACCGGCGGGCTCCCCGGTGCCCGCCGTGGACCTCGCGCAGCTGCGCGACGAACGGGTCCAGCTCGCGGGCGGCGAAGCGCCGGTACACGCCGACGATGACCAGCGTGGACACGAACTGGGACAGGCCCAGCAGGAAGCCGAGGTTCACCGAGCCCAGCACGGGCGTCGCGGTGAGCGAGGGCGCGAACGCCGACAGCCCGACGAACAGGCCGTACCAGGCCAGGAACACCACCGAGGCGACCGCGACGAACCGGTTCCGGCGGGCGCGCAGGGCGCGGTAGCGGGGGTCGGCGTGCACGGCGTCGGCGAGCCGCACCGGCGGCGCGGCCGGGACGGGGCCACCGGGGAGGGGGCGGGTCATGTCCTCGGTCCACCGGCCGGGCGGCGGCGGAGCCTGCACGCGCGGGATCCGACTGTCCATCGGGCACCTGCCTCAGCAGCGGGCACGGGGCGGCCACCGGTCGTCGTCCGTCTCGGGAACGCGCCCCGCACACCGGGGACGGGGGCCTCCCCGCCGGTCGTACGTCCGCCCCTGCGGAACGCGGCGACGACGGTACCAGCGAATTTGCGTGACGAAACGATCGGTGGCCGAGCCCACCCGGACGGGGCGGCCGGTCGGTCAGACGCGTTCGAAGACCGCGGCCAGGCCCTGCCCGCCGCCGATGCACATCGTCTCCAGCCCGTAGCGGGCATCACGACGCACCATCTCCCGCGACAGCGTGGCCAGGATCCGCCCACCGGTCGCCCCGACCGGGTGCCCCATCGAGATCCCCGACCCGTGCACGTTGGTGCGCTCGAAATCGGCGTCGGTGAACTTCCACTCCCGCGTGCACGCCAGGACCTGCGCGGCGAACGCCTCGTTCAGCTCGATCAGATCCATGTCGGCCAGCGTCAACCCCGCCCCCGCCAGCGCCGTGGCCGTCGCCGGGACCGGGCCGATACCCATCGTCTTCGGCGCGACCCCGCCCAACCCCCAGGACACGACCCGCACCAGCGGCCGCAACCCCAGCTCCGCGGCCGTGTCCGGGCTGGTCACCACACACACCGCGGCACCGTCGTTCTGCCCCGAGGCGTTACCCGCGGTCACCGTCGCGTCCGGGTCGTCACGACCCAGGATCGGACGCAACCTCGCCAACTTGTCCACCGTGGAGTCCGGGCGGACGTGCTCGTCACGCTCCACCACGGTGTCGCCCTTGCGGCCGGGCACCGTCACCGCGACGATCTCCTCGTCGAACACCCCCGCCGCCTGCGCCGCCGCCGCCCGCTGGTGCGACCGCACCGCGTACTCGTCCTGCTCGCCGCGGCCGATCCCGTAGTCGCGGCGCAGGTTCTCCGCGGTCTCCAGCATCCCGCCCGGCACCGGGAAGCGCACCCCGCCCGCGGTCACCCGGCCCCGGGCCAGCGAGTCGTTCAACGTGACCGCACCCGCGGCACCCCAGCGCATCCCGGTCGAGTAGAACGACGCCCCCGACATCGACTCCGCCCCACCGGCCAGCACCACCTCCGCCGCACCCGTACGGACCTGCATCGCCGCGTAGAGCACCGCCTGCAGCCCCGACCCGCACCGACGGTCGATCTGGATACCCCCCGCGGTCACCGGCAGGCCCGCGTCCAACGCGGCGACCCGCCCGATCGCCGGCGCGTCCATCGACGGGTAACAGTGCCCCAGCACCACATCGTCGACGACCCCGCCGTCGAGCCCGGTCCGCTCCATCACCGCACCGATCACCGTCGCGGCCAGGGAATGGGCCGCCACATCACGCAACGACCCCCCGAACCCACCCACCGGGGTCCGCACCGGCTCACAGATCACCGCATCACGCACGGTCGGTCCCCCTCAGACGTACTGGCGGGTCAGCCACTCGGCGACCACGGCGGGCTTGTCGGAACCCTCGATCTCGACGGTGACGCCGAGGGTGAGCTGGACGCCGCCGGAGATGTCACTGACGTCGGTGAGCTCGACCCGCGCCCGGACGCGGCTGCCGACGGGGACCGGGCTGGTGAAGCGGACCTTGTTGAGGCCGTAGTTCACGCCCATCCGCACACCGTCGACCTTGTAGATCCCCTGCACGAGCACGGGGAGCAGCGACAGCGTCAGGAAGCCGTGGGCGATGGTCGTGCCGAACGGCCCGGCGGCGGCCTTCTCCGGGTCGACGTGGATCCACTGGTGGTCCCCGGTCGCGTCGGCGAACCCGTCGATCCGCTCCTGGGTGACGGTGAACCAGTCGGACTCGCCGACCTCCGTCCCCTTCGCGGCCCGCAGCTCGTCCACTCCGTCGAAGACGCGCATCCGTCACTCCCGTTCGTCGTCCGTCCTGTCCCGGTGACCGGTCGCCGTGGCGCCGGCCGGGATCCACCCTTCTCTACCGCACCGCCCCCCGCCGGGTGGGGTGACGTCGTCGAACGCACACGCCCCGTCCCGCACGACCGGTGCCGCTTCGTTATGGTCGTCACGTCAGGAGCCGCCTGGAGAAGGACGGGCCCAGCTTCGACGTGGAAGGCGCACGCCCCATGACCCCCACCGCCCGCGACCATCGATGACCGCACCCACCACACCCCGGCGGCAGTCCGGTGGACTCGTCCACCGCGCCGTGCCCTACCGGGACCCCGAGCACCAGGCCACCGTGCTCGCCGGGCCGGTGACCGACGCCCTGGAGGACGGCCGTCGCGCGCTCGTCGTCGTCGAGCCGCGCTGCGCCACGGAGCTGCAGCGCTCCCTCGGCCGCGACGCCGGCGTCGAGTTCCACCCGCCGGAGCGGATGCACTCGGCACCCCCGTTCACCGTCGCGGGCCGCTGGAGCCGGGCCGTGCGCGAGGCGCTGTCCGACGGCGCGACCGGGGTGTGCACGGTCGGGCAGTCGATGGACCTGCCCGGCGCCGACGGCGCGTACTGGACGCGGCTGGACCTCGCCCTCGTGCACGCGCTGCGCGACCTGCCGGTGGAGCTGCTGTGCTGCTTCCCCGACGGCGCCGCCGGCCGCGCCAGCGCCGGTGCCCTGCACGACGAGTTCCTCGTCGACGGCGCCCCGGTCCCGACCGGCTGCCGCCGCGACGACCACGAGCTGCTCGCCGAGAACCCCCAGCCGCCGCCGCGGGACCTCGGGGCCCCGGTCGTCGTGCTGCCGGTGACGCTCGGCGGGCTGGGGGCGATGCGCCGCGTGGTCGAGCGTCAGGCGCTGCTGTCCGGGTTCGGCCCGTCCCGCTCGGAGGACCTGGTGCTCGCGGTGAACGAGCTGGTCAGCAACGGGGTCGAGCACGGCTCGGGCGCCCCCGTGCTGCGGATGTGGCGCACGGCCGGGGGCCTGGTCGCCGAGATGAGCGACGCGGCGCCGTGCCGGCTCGCGTTCCCCGGGCTGGCCGCGCCGCCGGTCGCCGGCGCCCGCGGGCGCGGGATGTGGCTGGCCTCGGAGCTGTCGGACGTGCTGCAGGTGTGGACCGCCGAGGACGACCCCGGGCGGGTGAGCGGCACCGTCGTGCGCGTCACCATGACGCCCCCGTGACCCGCCACGACCGCGCCGACGCGGTGACCCGCTTCCTGCGGATGGTGACCGGCCCCGAGCCCGCGCTCGACGAGGGCGCGCTGGCCATCGCCGCCGGGGCCGCGCCCGACCCGGAGGTCGCGGCGGTGGCCGCCGCCCGCGCCCGGGCCACCCTCGACGAGCTCGCCGACGGCGTCACCGGCGTCGAGTCGCTGCTGCACCGGCTGTTCACCGAGGCCGGGTTCCGCGGCAACGCCGAGGACTACGCCGATCCGCGCAACTCGTTCCTGCCCGACGTGCTCGACCGCCGGACCGGCATCCCGATCACTCTCTCGGTCGTCGCGATCGAGGTGGGGCGCCGCGCCGGGGTCCCGCTGGAGGGTGTCGGGATGCCGGGGCACTTCCTCGTGCGGGTGCCGGGGACCCGGCGCCACGTCGACGTCTTCGACGGCGGACGGCGGCTCGACCCGGCCGGCTGCGAGGAGCTGTTCCGCGCCACCACCGGCGCCGGGCCCGAGGTCGAGTTCGGCCCGGAGATGCTGCCGCGCACCTCGACCCGCCAGATCCTCGCCCGGATGCTGGAGAACCTGCGGTCCGGCTACGCCCGCTCGCGCGACCACGCGTCGCTGGAGTGGGTGCTGCGGATGCGCCTCGGGCTGCGCCACCGGGGCCCGGAGCTCATCCGCGAGCTCGGCGACGTCCTCGCCGCGCAGGCCCGCTGGGACGAGGCGGCCCGGCTCATGGAGACCTGGGCCGACGGCCCCGGGCGCGGGTCGCGGTCCGGGCCCGAGGTGCTCGACGAGGTGCGCACCGAGGCGATGAAGCACCGGGCGCACCTCAACTGATCAGGTGTGCGGCGCCCGGGTCGGCGCGCCGGAGTCCTCCCCGAACCGCCAGGGCTGCCCGGTCGACTCCAGCACCGCCATCCACAGGTCGCCGTGCGGGTCGACCTGGTTGCGGCGGCTGACGGCCAGGCTCATCGGGATGTGCACGAACCGGCGGCGCACCCGTCCGACGACCATCGCGGTGCGCCCGGACATCGCCGCGTGCACCGCGGCCTGCGACAGCCGCACGGTGTAGACGCTGTCGTAGGGGTTCGCCGGGACGCTGCGGATGATGTAGCTGGGGTCGACGTAGCGGACCGTGGTCTCCATGCCGGCCTCGGCGAAGGAGTCCGCGATGCGTTCCTTGAGCCACGGCCCGACGTCGGAGAGCTTGGCGTTGCCGGAGGCGTCGGTGCGCCCGACCGGCGGCAGCATCTCCTGCCCCGCCCCCTCCGCGACGACGACGACCGCGTGCCCGCGCTGGGACACCCGCCGCCGCAGGTGGTGCAGCAGGCCGGTCTCGCCGTCGAGCTCGAACGGGACCTCCGGGATGAGGACGGCGTCGGCGTCGGAGCGCACGAGCGAGGCGTAGCAGGCGATGAAGCCGGAGTGCCGGCCCATGAGCTTGACCAGGCCGACCCCGCCCGGGGTGGACTTGGCCTCCACCGTCACCGACCGGATGGCCTCGCTGGCCTGGGAGAACGCCGTCTGGAACCCGAAGGACTGGTCGATGAACGGGATGTCGTTGTCGATCGTCTTCGGGATCCCGACGACGGCGATGCGCAGACCGCGCTCGTCGACCACGCGGGCGATCTCCATCGCGCCGCGCATGGTGCCGTCGCCGCCGATCACGAACAGCACGTTGAGGTGCATCTGCTCGAGGCAGTCGACGATCTCCTCCGGGTCCTGCGGGCCGCGCGAGGTCCCGAGGAAGGTGCCGCCGTCGACGGGGATGTCGCGGACGGTCTCCGGGGACAGCTCGACGACGTCGTGGCCGTAGGAGGAGACGAAGCCGCGGTAGCCGTTGCGGAAGCCCACGACGCGGCGCACGCCGTAGTGGTAGGTCAGGGTCCGGACCAGGCCGGAGATGACGTCGTTGAGGCCCGGGCACAGCCCGCCGCAGGTGACGATGCCGGCGCGGGTCTTCGACGGGTCGAAGTAGATCTGGCGGCGCGGCCCGCACGGCTCCAGCCCGGGCAGCTCGTCGAGCTCGACGCCGCGGGCCCGGATCCCGGCCGCGGTGTCGTCGAGCAGCACGCGGTCGCCGGAGTCGACGTAGTGCTCGGTCGTGCGGCGGGCGTCGAGCAGCGGGGCGAGCGGCGAGGTGATGCGGGCCGGGCCGAGCGTGGAGATCGCCAGGTCCGCGGGCGTGATGCTGGCGTACTCCGAGGTCGTCACACGGGCTCCTGGCTGTATCGATTCGCGGCGTGCCCGGACATCGTGGCGCACACCGCCGGAACCGTCGATCCGGACCCGCCCGGCCCGCGCGCGACGATCACCCGACCGGGCCGGGGAACGGGCCGTCGTGGGGGAACGGCGGGCCTCGCGCGGTCACCGGCCCGGCACGGCCCCGACCCGGAACGTTGCACCGCGCACCGCCCGGCGTCACCGGTTCCGACCATCCTGTCGCCTACGCGGGGTGAACGGATTGGGCACCCGGAGTGAACGTCCGGCGAGGCGTAGGGCAAGATCCGTCCATGCGGAGTCTTGATCCACGTCACACCTGGGCCACCGGACTCGCCCGGACGATCGCCGAGGAACTCCGGGACGGCGTCGCCAGTGGAGCCGTCACCTGGGGCGAGGCCGACGAGCTGCTGAACCGGCTCCGCACGGTCATCGACCAGGCCCTCGACGTCACCCCGGCACCGCTGTAGCCCTCCGGTAGCCGCGGTCGACGTAGACCAGCGGCGAGCCGGACCGGCGCAGCCCGAGCACCTCCACGACCGCGGCCGCGACGAGCACCGACGCCCCGACCCCGGTGACCGACAGGACCCGGCAGCGCAGGGCGGTGCCCACGTCGGGCAGCCACGGCTCCCCCGTCGGGAGCGTCGTCCACCGGACCCCGCCGGCGAAGCGGTCACCGCCGGGGACGGCGAAGTGCGCGGCGAGCGCGGTGGCGGTGTCGTCGAGCAGGTGGACGACGAGCGTCGCGGACCCGTGCAGCGCGCGGGCCGGCCGCGAGGCCCGGTCCAGCGAGAACGACACCGCGGGCGGGTCGACCCCGACGGAGGCGACCGAGCTCGCGGTCATGCCGACCGGTCCGTCGGGACCGGCGGCGGTGAGGACGGCGACCCCGGCCGGATGCCCGCGGAAGGCCGCCCGCAGGCCCGCGGCGGGCCCGGGCCCGCCGCCCGGGTCCGGACCTCGGCGGAGCGGGGCGAACGGTGGTGCGTCGGCGGACATGCGTCCACCGTCGACCCTGAACCCGGCTTCAGGTCAAGGGTGACTCAGTTCTCGTCGCGCCCGGTGAGCGCGTGCTCCAGCTCGTCGGCCAGGTGCACGACCTGCCGGAAGGGGAACTCGAAGCCGTCGAGCGCGGCGGGTCCGAGCGGGACGGAGTGCCGGAACACCACGACCCCCTCCTCCGCGGCCAGCCCGCCGACGACCGACGGCCCGGCCAGCTCCAGCGCGCGGGCGAGGTCGACCTCGCCGAGGCGGGCGACCGGGGACTCGATCTGCACCCACTCCTGGTCCGGGTCGGCGACGGCGGCGGCCGCGTCGGTCACCTCGACCCCGGGCCGTCCGGCGCCCTCCGCGACCCGTTTCACGACCACGAGCTGGTCCCGCTCCGCGGTCGTCGGCAGCCGGAAGCGCAGCTCGTCGGCGCTCTGCCGGACGATCTCGTACCGGACCACGACGTAGGCCTTCAGGTCCTCCCAGGTCGCCACGCCCGTCTCCCCCCAGATCGCCGACACGCGGCACCGACCCTAGCGTGATCCGGACCGGGGCCGGCGCGCGCCGCCCGCGCGACGTGCACACCCGGGGCGGCCCGGGGGCGACGCCGGCTCAGCCCTCCAGGCCGGTGGTGATCAGCTGGTCCACCGGGGCGCGGTCGTCGGTCAGCACCGGCGCCCCGGCGGCGGACGCGGCGGTCCGGGCCGGGTCGAGCACCGCGCCCGGCTCGCCGGAGCGGGCGACCGCGGCGTCCAGCGCGGCCGGGTCGAGCGCCCGGTCCGACGCGACGACCACGACGTTCCCGCCGCCACCGGGCGTGAACTCGTCGGGCCGCGCGACGAGCATCGTCGTGGCGAACTGCGTGCGGACGGTCGCGGTCGCCGCGCGCACCAGGTCCAGCGGGTCCCGGTCGATCACGTTGAGGACGTAGAGCCCGCCCGGGCGCAGCACCCGCGTCACCTCGGCGAGGAACTCCGCGGTCGACAGGTGCCAGGGCACGGAGCGGGCACCGAACGCGTCGCCGACGACGAGGTCGGCGGAGTCGTCGGGCAGCGCGGCGAGGTTCACCCGGGCGTCGCCGGTGCGCACCGTGGTGCCGGGGACGTCACCGGCACCCAGCGAGCGCACGCCCAGGTCGATCACCCCGCGGTCCAGCTCCAGGACCGTGGACGCGCTGCCCGGGCGGGTCGCGGCGAGCCACCGCGGCATGGTGAGCGCGCCCCCGCCGACGTGCACGGCGTCGAGCGGCCGGCCGGGCGGGAACGCGGTGTCGACGGCGGCGGCGAAGCGCTTGGTGTACGCGAACTCCAGGTGCGCCGGGTCGCCGAGGCGGACGTAGGAGTGGCGCAGGTCGTCGAGCACCAGGTAGCGCCCGGCCGGGTCGCGCGGGTCGGGCTGCACCGAGGCGCAGTAGTAGGTGGTGTCGGCGTCGCATCGGCCGGGGACCGCGACGAGCGCGACCCCGAGCAGCATCGCCGCCGCGCCCCCGCGCGCGACGTCGGTGCGCCGCCGTCGCGGGGCGAGGACGAGCCCCAGAACCAGGCAGGCGGCCGCGGTGACGAGCAGGATCGCGCTCACCGGCAGCAGCGCGACCAGCACGAACCCGGTGAGGAACGTCCCGGCGAGCGAGCCGAGCGTGCCCGCCGCGGACAGCCCGCCGACGACCTCGCCGGAGGTGTCGAGCCCGGTCAGGCGCGCCTTCGTCACGGCCGGGGTGACCGCGGCGAGCGCGGTCACCGAGACCAGGGTGGACGCCGCGACGAGCAGCACGGCGGCGTACGGGCCCGCGCCGAGCAGCGGCCCCAGCAGCCGGACGACCGGGCGCACGGCCAGCGTCCCGAGCCCGCCGACCACCAGCATCAGGGCGGCGACGGCGACGGGGTCGCGCTCGTCGGCCCACCGGCCGCCGAGCGCGGCACCGGCCGCGATCCCGGCCAGCGCCACCCCGATCACCGCGGTGGTCGACTCCAGGGTGAGCCCGGTGTACGGCGCGACGAGCCGCGTCGCGAGGGTCTCGACGACGAGGATCGCCGCCCCGGAGACGACGACCGCGGTCCGGGCGAGGGCGAGGCGCACCCGGCCATGCTCTCAGGGCAGCCGGAGCACCAGCTTGCCGGTGTTCTCCCCGCGGAACAGCTTGAGCAGGACCTCGCCGAAGTCGGTCACGGGGCCGTCGACGACGTCCTCGCGCGCGGTGATCCGGCCCTGTGCCAGCCACCCCGACAGGGCCTGCGCGGCCTCGCCGGCACGGTGGGCGTAGTCGGGGAAGACGAAGCCCTCCATCTTCGAGCGCGTCGTCAGCAGCGAGAGGTAGTTCGCCGGGGCGTGGATGCCCTCGGTGGCGTTGTACTGGCTGATCGCGCCGCACAGCACGACGCGGGCGTGGGTGGCCAGGCGGGCCAGCGCGGCGTCGAGGATCTCGCCGCCGACGTTGTCGAAGTAGACGTCGATGCCGTCCGGGGTCAGCTCGCGCAGCCGCGCGGCGACGTCGGAGTTGCGGTAGTCGATCGCGGCGTCGAAGCCGAGCTCCTCGGTCAGCCAGGCGCACTTCTCCGGACCGCCGGCGATGCCGATGACCTTCCCGGCGCCCTTGATCTTCGCGAGCTGCCCGACGATGGAGCCGACGGCCCCGGCGGCGCCGGACACCACGACGGTGTCGCCCTCGGCCAGCTCGCCGACCTCGAGCAGCCCGAAGTACGCGGTGGCACCGGGCATCCCGAGCACGGCGAGGTAGCGCTCCGGCGGGACCGCGTCGGACGGCTGCACCTTCTGCAGCCCGCGGGCGTCGACCTCGGCGTGGGTCTGGACGCCCAGCAGCCCGGTGACGACGTCGCCGACCGCGAGGTCGGGGCTGTTCGACGCGACGACCTCGCCCAGCCCGAGTGCCCGCATGACGGCACCGACCTCGACCGGCGGCACGTAGGACTTGCCGGCGTTCATCCAGCCGCGCATCGCGGGGTCGAGCGAGAGGTGGCTGACCTTCACCACGACGCGGCCCTCGCCGGGCTCGCCGACGGGCTCGGTGGTGTGCTCCCAGACCTCGGGCCCCGGGGTTCCGGTGGGCCGCGCGGCGAGGCGGACCTGCTGGTTCGTGTTACTCATGGGTACCGGTCTACTCCCGTCACGCGCGCGACGCCTCATCACGGTCGTCACGCGCGTGACGGGAATGTCGTTCGGTCACCGAACGGAACTACCTCAGGCCCAGGTGGCGCGCGATCAGCATCTTCTGCACCTCGGAGGTGCCCTCGCCGATCTCGAGGATCTTGGCGTCGCGGTAGAACCGCCCGACCGGGTACTCGTTCATGAAGCCGTAGCCGCCGAAGACCTGGGTGGCGTCGCGCGCGTTGTCCATCGCGGCGTTCGACGCGACGAGCTTGGCGATCGCCGCCTCCTTCTTGAACGGCTTCCCCGCCACCAGCAGCCGGGCCGCGTGCTGCCAGGCCAGGCGGGCGGTGTGCGCGCGGGCCTCCATCTCGGCGATCGTGAACTGGATCGCCTGGTAGGAGCCGATGGTCCGCCCGAACGCCTCGCGCTCGCCCGCGTAGCGGACCGACTCGTCGACGCAGCCCTGCGCCAGCCCGACCGACAGCGCGGCGATGGCGACCCGGCCCTCGTCCAGGATGGACAGGAACTGGGCGTACCCGCGGCCCCGCTCGCCGAGCAGGTGGCTCTGCGGGACGCGGACGTCGTCGAAGAACAGCTCACGGGTGTCGGAGCAGTTCCAGCCGACCTTGGAGTACTTCCCGCCGACGGTGAACCCCGGCGTCCCGGCCGGGACGAGGATCGCGGAGATCTCCTTGCCGCCGTCGGGCTTCTCCCCGGTGACGGCGGTGACGGTGACGACCGAGGTGATGTCGGTGCCGGAGTTGGTGATGAAGCACTTCGACCCGTTGATCACCCACTCGCCGTTCTCCAGGCGCGCGGTGGTGCGGGTGCCGCCGGCGTCGGAGCCGCCGCCGGGCTCGGTGAGGCCGAACGCGCCCAGCGCGCGGCCCGCGGCGAGGTCGGGCAGCCAGCGGGCCTTCTGCTCGTCGGTGCCGAACCGGTGGATCGGCATGGCCCCCAGCCCGACGCCCGCCTCCACCGTGATGGCGACCGACGAGTCGACCCGGGCCAGCTCCTCCAGGGCCAGGCAGAGGGCGTAGTAGTCGCCGCCCTGGCCGCCGTACTCCTCGGGCAGGGGCAGGCCGAACAGGCCCATCTCGCCCATCTTCGCCGTGATGTCGTAGGGGAACTCCTCGCGGATGTAGAGGTCCCCGATCACCGGCGCGACCTCGGTGCGCGCGAACTCCTCGACCGCGGCGCGCAGCGCCTCGTACTCCTCGGCGCTGGTGGTGTCCTGTGCGACGGTCATGCCTGCTCCTCCGAAACGGGCTCGACCACGAGCAGCGCCGCGTCCTTCGCGACGGTCGCCCCGGCCCGGGCCCTCAGCTCGCGCACCGTCCCGTCGGTGGGCGCGGTGAGCACGTGTTCCATCTTCATCGCCTCGACGACGACCAGCTTCTGACCGGCGACGACGGTGTCGCCCTCGGCGACCTCGACGACGGTCACCGTCCCCGGCATCGGGGACACGACGGGCCCGCCCGCGCCGTCCGCGGCGGCGCGCGCGGCGTCGAGGGGCTCCTGCTCGCGGATGCCCCAGGCCCGGCCGTCGCGCCCGATCCAGACCGGTCCGCCGGTGGCCCCGGCGACGGCGTAGCGGCGGGTGCGCCCGTCCTGGGTGTGCTCCAGGACCCCCGGTGCGACGGCGACCGTGCGGCAGCGCGCGGGCGTGCCGTCGGGCGTCACGGAGGCGGGCACCGGAGCCGGCACGGTGCCCGCGCCGGACGTGGTGGGCAGCGCCAGGTCGAACCCGGCGGCGCGGCCCCGCGCCCGGACCTCGACGGCGCCGTCGGCGCCCCCGGTGAGCAGCCGGCTCACGGTCCAGGCGTGCTCGCCGACCCGCCAGCCGCCGGGCACGTCGAACGGGTCCACCACGGGACCGGCCGGTTCGCGGCGCAGCAGCCCGAGCCCGGCCACGGCACCGAGGACGTCCCCGGGCACGTCGTGGTCCACCAGCGCGGCGCCGCGCCGCGCGATCAGCCCGGTGTCGAGGTCGCCGGCGCGGACGTCGTCGTCGGCGAGCAGGGCGCGCAGGAACCCGACGTTGGTGTCGAGCCCCAGCAGCACGGTGTCGCGCAGCGCCGCGTCGAGCCGGCGCAGCGCCTCGCCGCGGGTCGCGCCGTAGGCGATCACCTTGGCGAGCATCGGGTCGTAGTCGGACCCGACGACGGTGCCGGTCTCGATCCCGGCGTCGACCCGCACGCCGGGCGGCGGGGTCCAGTCGAGCACCGTCCCGCCCGAGGGCAGGAACGTCAGCGCGTCCCCGGACACCGTGGTCGTCTCGGCGTAGACCCGGGCCTCGACCGCGTGCCCGGTGAGCACGACGTCGTCCTGGGTGACCGGCAGCGGCTCACCGGCGGCGACGCGCAGCTGCAGCTCGACCAGGTCCAGGCCGGTGACCTCCTCGGTGACCGGGTGCTCGACCTGCAGCCGGGTGTTCATCTCCAGGAAGAAGAACTCGTCGGGCCGGTCGGAGCTCACGATGAACTCGACGGTGCCCGCGCCGGTGTAGCCGACCGACCGCGCGGCCTCGCAGGCGGCGCGGCCCATCTGGTCGCGCTGCGCGGGGGTGAGCAGGGCGGACGGCGCCTCCTCGATGATCTTCTGGTGGCGGCGCTGCAGCGAGCACTCGCGCTCGCCGAGGTGCACGACGGTGCCGTGCGCGTCGGCCATCACCTGGATCTCGATGTGCCGCGGGGTCGTGACGAGGCGCTCGACGAGCAGGGTGTCGTCGCCGAAGGAGTTGCGGGCCTCGCGGCGCGCGCCGGCGATCGCGTCGGCGAGCTCGCCGGGGGCGTGCACCTCGCGCATGCCCTTGCCCCCGCCGCCCGCGCTGGGCTTGAGCAGCACGGGGTAGCCGATGTCGGCGACGACGGCGGCGAGGTCGTCGTCGGTCAGCCCGGCGCCGTCGGAGCCGGGCACGACGGGCACGCCCGCCTTGGCGACGGTCTGCTTGGCCCGGATCTTGTCGCCCATCGCGTCGATCGCCGAGGACGGCGGCCCGACGAAGGCGATCCCGGCCTGCTCGCAGGCCGCGGCGAAGGCGGTGTTCTCGGACAGGAAGCCGTAACCGGGGTGGATCGCCTGCGCGCCGGTGGCCCGGGCGGCGGCGATGACGGCGTCGATCGAGAGGTAGGACTCGGTCGCGGCGGCCGGTCCGATGCGGACGGCCTCGTCGGCGGCACGGACGTGCGGGGCGCCGGAGTCGGCGTCGGAGTACACGGCGACGCTGCGGATCCCCATGCTGCGCAGGGTGCGCATGACGCGGACGGCGATCTCGCCGCGGTTGGCGACCAGGACGGTGTCGAACACGGTGCTCACATCCGGAAGACGCCGAAGGCCGGGTCGGCCAGGGGCGCGTTGGCGGCGACGGACAGGGACAGCCCGAGGACGGTGCGGGTGTCGGCGGGGTCGATGACACCGTCGTCCCAGAGCCGGGCGGTGGAGTAGTAGGGGTGGCCCTGCGACTCGTACTGGGCGCGGATCGCGTCCGGGTCGGCGTCGCCCACGGTGCCCAGCACCGTCGCGGCCTGCTCGCCGCCCATCACGGAGATGCGGGCGTTGGGCCACATGAACAGGAACCGGGGCGAGTACGCCCGTCCGCACATGGCGTAGTTCCCGGCGCCGAACGAGCCGCCGATGACGACGGTCAGCTTCGGCACCCGGGTCGAGGCGACGGCGGTGACCATCTTCGCGCCGTTGCGGGCGATGCCGCCGGCCTCGTACTCGCGCCCGACCATGAACCCGGAGATGTTCTGCAGGAACACCAGCGGGATGCCGCGCTGGTCGCACAGCTCGACGAAGTGCGCGCCCTTCAGCGCGGACTCGGAGAACAGGATCCCGTTGTTGGCGACGATCCCGACCGGGTGGCCGTGGATGCGCGCGAACCCGGTGACCAGCGTGGTGCCGTACTCGGACTTGAACTCGGCGAACCGGGACCCGTCGACGATCCGCGCGATGACCTCGCGGACGTCGTAGGGGACCTTCGAGTCGACCGGCACCGCCGCGTAGAGCCCGGACGGGTCGACCTCGGGCTCCTCGGTCGGCGTGACGTCCCAGCCGCGGGGTGCGCGCGGGCCGAGCGTCGCGACGACGGCACGGACCCGCGCCAGGGCGTCGGCGTCGTCGGCGGCCAGGTGGTCGGTGACGCCGGAGACCTTCGCGTGCAGGTCCCCGCCGCCCAGCTCCTCGGCGGTGACGACCTCGCCGGTCGCGGCCTTCACCAGCGGCGGGCCGCCCAGGAAGATCGTGCCCTGGTTGCGGACGATCACGGCCTCGTCGCTCATGGCGGGCACGTACGCACCGCCCGCCGTGCACGAGCCGAGGACGGCGGCGATCTGCGGGATGCCCTGGCCGGACATCTGCGCCTGGTTGTAGAAGATCCGCCCGAAGTGCTCGCGGTCGGGGAACACGCTGTCCTGCTCGGGCAGGTAGGCGCCGCCGGAGTCGACGAGGTACACGCACGGCAGCCGGTTGTGCAGCGCCACCTCCTGCGCGCGCAGGTGCTTCTTGACCGTCATCGGGTAGTAGGTGCCGCCCTTGACCGTGGCGTCGTTGGCGACGACCACGACCTCGCGCCCGGCGACCCGGCCGACCCCGGTGATCATCCCGGCGCCGGGGGCCTGGTCGTCGTACATGCCGTGGGCCGCCATCGGCGACAGCTCCAGGAACGGCGACGACGGGTCGACCAGTGCGTCCACCCGGTCGCGGGGCAGCATCTTGCCGCGCTCGACGTGCCGGGCGCGCGACCGCTCCGGCCCCCCGAGCCGGGTCCGGCCCAGCTGCGCGGCCAGATCCGCGACGAGTGCGCGGTGCGCCTCGGCGTTCTCCGCGGCGCGCGGGTCGGCCGGGTCGACCGCGGTGCCGAGCCGCGGAGCCTCCCGAGCCACCTCGTGGACCGTCACCTGTGACCACCTCCTGTTAATGACCGTTAACAGGTTAGCGGTTGTTAACACGCCGCGTCCAGAGGCGGCACTCCGCCGACTAGGCTGGGGCCGTGCGCCTGCTACTGGTCGAGGACGAGAAGCCGCTCGCCGAGCTGGTCCGCCGCGGCCTGGCCGGGGAGGGACACGAGGTCGAGATCGCGCACGACGGCCCGGCCGGGCTGCAGCTCGCGCTGACCGGCCGGCACGACGTGCTGATCCTCGACATCATGCTGCCGGGTCTGTCCGGGTACCGGATCCTGCAGCACCTGCGCGAGCGCGGGGTGTGGACACCGGTGCTGATGCTGACGGCCAAGGACGGCGAGTACGACGAGGCCGACGCGTTCGACCTCGGCGCCGACGACTACCTGACCAAGCCGTTCTCCTTCGTCGTGCTGCAGGCACGGCTGCGCGCGCTGCTGCGCCGGGCCGGCGAGGCCGCGCCGACGGTGCTGCGGGTCGGTGACCTGAGCCTGGACCCGGGCACCCACCGGGTGCACCGCGGCGAGGTCGAGATCTCACTGACCCCGCGCGAGTTCGGCGTGCTCGAGCACCTGATGCAGAACACCGGGCAGGTCGTGACCAAGACCGACATCCTGCGCTCGGTCTGGGACGCCCACTACGACGGCGAGGTCAACGTCGTCGAGGTCTACGTCGGCTACCTGCGCCGCAAGATCGACGCGCCGTTCGGGACGCACAGCATCGAGACGCTGCGCGGCGTGGGCTACCGGATGTCCGAGCCCGCGCCCGCGCCGCCGCGCTGAGGCGGCTCAGCGACGGCGGTCGAACGGGCGCCGCGGCGACGGCGTGCGCGCGGGCCGGTCCTCACCGGCGCCCCGTGCGGCGACGGCGGTGCCCGCCCGCCCCGGCACGCCGGCGGTACCGCGCGGCGGGGTGACCGGCAGCGGCCGGGTGGCGTTCTCGTCGTACGGGCTGCCGACGGTGTTCGGCCGGATCGGCAGCGGGCCGGTCGGCGGGTCGAGCCTGCTGTGGGCGGGCGGTGCGGACACGTCGTCCTCCGGGTCGGGCGTGGCCGGCGGGGTCGCGACCGGCGCGCCGTCCGGTGCCCGACCGTCACTGCCGTGGGTGACACCCGGCTCACCGGGCGTGCGCATCATGCCATCCGCGCCGGGCCCGCCGCCCGCCGACGCGCCCGCCCGGGGCGCCGACACGGGGGCCGGGTGCGGGGTCCGGTACGGCGACGGCCGCCGGGGCGGCTCGGCCGGCCCGGCCCCCATCACCGGACGTGCGGGCTCGGGGCGCCCCGTGCCGGTCCGGCCGGCTCCGTCCGCGCCGGCACCGTCCGGCCGAGCACCGTCCGAACCCGCGCCGTCCGTACGCGCACCGTCCGACCGGGCGCGGTCCGCGTCGGCACCGGCGGCCCCGGCACCGGCGGTCCCGGCGCCCTCCGTGCGCGCCGCGCCGGCGGGGGCGGCCGCCCCGGCCGGGACGGCGGCGACCCGCGGGATCGGGCCGGACGGGCGGTCGTCGCACAGCTCGGCGGCGGCCTCCTCCGGGGTCCCGCCGGGGGCGGCGACCGCGTCGTCGGACTGCTCGTCCCGCTCGGGCAGCGGCGCCGCGGCCGCCGGGATCGTGACCCGGAACCGGGCCCCGCCCAGCTCGGGCGACGAGGTCGCCTCCACGGTGCCGCCGTGCGCCGCGACCAGCTCGGAGACGATCGACAGGCCGAGTCCGGAGCCGCCGTCGCCGCGCGAGCGGGCCTCGTCGAGACGCACGAACCGCTCGAAGACCCGTGCGCGGTCGGCCTCGGGGACGCCGTTGCCGTCGTCGTCGACGTCGACGACCGCCAGCCCGCCGTCGGCCCGGACCGACACCGCGACCGTCGAGGACGCGTGCCGGCGCGCGTTGTCGACCAGGTTGCGCAGCACCCGGACGAGCTGGCCGCGGTCACCGACCACCCGCACCGGCTGGGTCACGACCCGCACCGTGACCGCGTCGCCCGCGGCGGGGCGGACCCGCTCGGCGTCGGCGATCTCGTCGAGGTCGACCTCCTCGCGGCGCGGGGCCACGCCGCGCTCGTCGGCGCGGGCGAGGAAGAGCAGGTTCTCGACCAGCCCGGTGAGCCGGGAGGCCTCGCCGCGCAGGACGTCGACCGTCCCGCGGTCCGCGGAACCCTCCGGCATCCCCTGGCCGAGCAGCTCCAGACCGGTCGAGACGGTCGCCAGCGGGCTGCGCAGCTCGTGGCTGGCGTCGGCGACGAACCGGCGCTGGGTGGTCTGCGCGGACTCGATCCGGCCGAGCATCTGGTTCATCGTGCGGGCGAGCCGGCCGACCTCGTCCCGGGCGACGGGCTCGTCCACCCGCTGCGAGAGGTCCTTGTCCCCCATCCCGGCCACCTTGGTGCGCATGGTCTCGACCGGACGCAGGGCCCGGCCCGCGAAGAGGTAGGTGAACCCACCGGCGACGAGCACGAGCAGGGGGACGCCGAACACGACGAGCAGGGTGACGAGCCTGACCGCGCTGTGCAGCTGGTCGGTCGGCTGCGCGGTGTAGATCGTGATCGGCCGGTCGAAGACCCGCTCGCCCAGCCCGACGACCATCATGTTCTCGGTCTCGATCTCCCCGGCCCCCGGCCCGCCCGGGTCGCGGAACGTGACCGGCACGTCCATCACCGCGAACGACTCGTGCGGCGCCGCGAGCCGGGGCACGAGCTGCGCCTGACCGTCGAGCGGCTCGGAGGACGCGAACACCTCGATGTTGCGCCCGGCACCGTTCGAGCCGACGACGGAGTCGGGCGCGCCCGTGTTGTCGCTCCAGGCGGTGACCACCTGGACGAGGTCCGTCCGCCGGGCGGTGGTCACCACGGCGTTCTCCTTGGCCGGGTCGCCCCGGCGGTACTCCGCGAAGTTGGCCTCGATCCGCTCCGCGACCTGCTGCGCGTTGGCCAGCAGCGCTTCCTCGGTGTTCCGCTTGAGCTCGTGCTCGAGGATCATCACCAGGGCGATCCCGGCGACGACGAGGACCATCGCGACCGCCGTCGCGGCCGCGAGCGCGGACGCCGCGCGCACGCCCAGGCGCTCGCGCATCCGGCGGAATGTCCTCGTCACGCCCACGAGGGTATCGCCGCCGACCTGTGCGGATCCTGAGACGACCGCGCCGAGGCGGTGTTAACAATCGTTAACCACCGGCGGTAGGATCACCCGATGGCCGCCGCACACCCCTCCCCGCCGGGCGGCGCCGCCCGGACCGAGGCCCCGTCGCGCCGCGACCAGATTCTCACCGAGGCGGCCCGGCTGTTCGCCCGGCACGGCTTCCACGGGGTCAGCATCGCCGACCTCGGGGCCGCGGTCGGGGTCTCCGGGCCCGCGCTGTACCGGCACTTCCCGGGCAAGGAGGCACTGCTCGCGGAGCTGCTCATCGACATCTCCGAGCGGCTGCTCGACGGCGGCCGCGAGCGCGTCGGGCACGGGGACCCGCGGGCCGCGCTCGCCGCACTGGTGGACTTCCACGTCGCGTTCGCCACCCGCGAGCCGGAGCTCATCGTCGTGCAGGAGCGCGACCTCGCGAACCTCCCGGACGAGGCCCGCCGGACCGTGCGTCGGCTGCAGCGGACCTACGTCGAGCTGTGGGTGGACACGCTGCGCCGGGTGCACCCCGGCGTTGCACCCGCCGAGGCCCGCACGGTCGCGCACGGGGTCTTCGGCCTGCTCAACTCGACCCCGTACGCGCCGCGCGCGGACCAGGCGGCCGCCCGCGGGGCGGACGCCCGGGTCGCGGTCCTGCGCCGGATGGCGCTGGCCGCGCTGGACGCCGCCCCGGCCTGAGTCAGGCCGCGACCCGCTCGGGCTCGCGCGCCGCGACGGACGGCGCCGCGGCCCGGCCGGCCCGGCGGTCCTCCCGGCGCGCGACGACGAGCAGCCGCAGCCCGTTCAGGCACACCAGCACCGTCGACAGCTCGTGCCCGGCGACACCGACGACCAGCGGCAGCGTCCCCACCAGGTCCCAGGCGACCAGCACGACGATCACCGCGGAGGCGAACGCCAGGTTCGCCCGGGCGATCCGGCGCGCCCGGCGGGCCAGGGCGACCAGCGGGGCGAGCTGGCCCAGCGGGTCGCGGGTCAGCACGCCGTCGGCCGCCTCCAGCGACAGCGCGCCCGCGCCCTCCGAGACGACCAGCCCGACGTCGGCCGAGGCCAGCAGCGGTGCGTCGTTGATGCCGTCGCCGGCGGCGAGCACGCGCCGCCCGCGGGCCTGCTCGGCGCGCACGACCTCCACCTTGTCCGCGGGCAGCAGCCCGGCCCGGACCCGGCCGAGCCCGAGCCGGTCGGCGAGCACCCGGGCCGGGCGCTCGGCGTCGCCGGTGAGCACCTCCGGCTCGCCGCCGACGACCCCGCGCACGCCGGCGAGGGCGTCCGCGGCCCCGGGGCGCGGCTCGTCGGCGAGCCCGACCACCCCGGCCACCACCCCGTCGACCAGCACGACGACGGCCGTGCGGCCCGCGTCCTGCAGCTCCGCCACGCCGGGCACCGGTCCGGCACCGGCGAGCTCCGGGCGCCCGACGGTGACCTCGTGCCCGCCGACGACGGCCCGCACCCCCTCGCCCGGGATCGCCGCGAACCCCTGCGCGGCGGGCAGGTCGAGACCGCGCTCCAGCGCGTGCGCCCGCACGGCACGGCCGAGCACGTGCTCGCTGCCCGCCTCGGCCGCACCGGCCAGGGCCAGCAGCCCGTCGGCGTCGCGGCCGCCGAGCGGGGTCACCGACACCACCTGCGGGCGGCCGGTCGTCAGGGTCCCGGTCTTGTCGAGCACGACGGTGTCGACCTCGGCCAGCGCCTCCAGCACGGTGACGTCCTTGACCAGCGTCCCCCGCCGTCCCGCGACGGCCACCGCCGCGAGCAGCGGCGGCATGGTCGCCAGCACGATCGCGCACGGCGAGGCGACGATCATGAAGACGATCGCGCGCAGCAGGGTCTCCTCGAACGGGGCGCCGAGCAGCAGCGGCACCGCGAGCAGCAGCACCGTCGCCGCGACGACCAGGACCGAGTACCGCTGCTCGACGCGCTCGATGAACAGCTGGCGGTGCGCCTTGGTCTCCGCGGCCCGCTCGACCTGCGCCGCGACCCCCGCGACGACGGTGTCGGCGGCGTCGCGCGAGATCCGGACCCGCAGCACGCCGGTGCCGTTGACGGTGCCGGCCAGCACGGCGTCGCCGGGGCCGGTGCGGACCGGGACGGGCTCGCCGGTCAGCGCCGAGGTGTCGACCTCCGAGACGCCGTCGGCCACCGTGCCGTCGCCGGGGACGCGCTCGCCCGGCCGCACGACGACGGTCCGCCCGGCCACCAGACCGGCCGCCGGGACGGTGCGCTCGGTGCCGTCGTCCTCGACGACGGTGGCGGTCTCCGGCGCCAGGTCGAGCAGCGCGTCGATGCTGGCCCGGGTGCGGGCGGTCATCACCGACTCCAGCGCGCCCGACGTCGCGAAGATGACGATGAGCAGCCCGCCGTCGAACCACTGCCCGATCGCCGCGGCGGCGACGGCCGCCACGACCATCAGCAGGTCGACGTCGAGCTTGCGCTCCCCGAGCGCCCGCAGACCCTCGACCAGTGGCTCCCACCCGCCGAGCACGTAGCAGGCCACGTACAGCCCGACGACGACCGCCGGCGGCGCGCCGAGCAGGTCGGCACCCAGCGCGGCCAGGAACGCGAGCAGGGAGGCCCCGGCCCAGCGGACCTCGGGGAGGGACAGAGCGGATCGCATGCGCAGCACAGTACCTGCGCATACACGAAGGTGCGAAGTCAGCCATCCACGTACTGAGACGCTGGACCATCCGCGCAGTCGCGCAGGTATCGTGGTGGCGTGCACGAGTCCATTCCCGGCTTCGCGATGCCGCCCGAGGACGAGGTCCGCCGGGTGGCGGACGCGATGCGCATGCTGTCCGACCCGACCCGGGTGAAGATCCTCTGGGCGCTGCTGCAGGGCGAGTCGTCGGTCGCCTGCCTGGCCGAGCTCGTCGGCGCGGCCCCCACCGCGGTGAGCCAGCACCTGTCCAAGCTGAGGCTGTCCGGACTGGTCGAGAACCGTCGTGAGGGGACCTTCGTCTACTACACGGTCGAGGACCCTGCGGTGCGCGACGTGCTGCAGCGCATGCTCGGACGGAGCCCCGCGACGGCCGGATAGCCCCCCGCGGGACGGGGCGGTCCGGCCGCACCGGCGTGCGGACGGCCCCCGGCGCCGCAGGGCGCTGGTTCCGCTGCGAGCGGAATCCGGCGACCGCCGCCGCCGGGGCCCCTACGGTGCGACCATGAGCACCCCGGAGCCGCTGTGGCGGCACGCGCTGGGCCGCGAGCTGCGACGCCGCCGCCACGCCCGCCGCGAGACGCTGGCCGGCACCGCCGCCCGGGCGGGGGTCTCCCCCCAGTACCTGTCGGAGGTGGAGCGGGGCCGCAAGGAACCGTCCAGCGAGATGATCGCCGCCGTCGCCGGGGCGCTGGGGACCGGTCTCGCCGACCTGACCCGCGCGGTCGCCGACGATCTCGCCGCGCCGGCGCCGGGCCGTGCGCCGGTGGCGCGGGGCGCGGACCGCACGGCGTACGCGCTGGCCGCCTGAGCCCGCTCACCGGGCCTCGCGCGGACGCGGCGGCTGCGGGGCGAGGACGGTGTCGACCAGGCCGTCGTCGCGCGCCCCGGTCGCGGTGAACACCCGGTCGTGGTCGGTGTCGGCCCGCAGCCGCTCGACGCTCTGCCCGGTGTGCTCGGCCAGCACGTTCTCCATGTCGGCCCGGATCCGGACCAGCTCGTCGGCCTGCAGGATCAGGTCCGGGATCGTGCCGCGGCCCTGCGCGGCGGGCTGGTGCAGCACCACGCGGGCGTGCGGGAGCGCGGCGCGCCGCCCGGGCGTCCCGGCCGCGAGCAGCACCGCGCCCACCGAGACGGCCTGCCCGATGCAGGTCGTCGCGACCGGGCACCGGACGTGGCGCAGCGTGTCGTAGATGCCGAGCATCGCGCTCGGGTCCCCGCCGCCGCAGTTGACGTAGAGCTGCACCTCGCGGTCGGGGTCGTCGGCCTCCAGGAACAGCAGCTGCGCGATCAGGGCGTTCGCGACGCCCGCGTCGACCTCGGTGCCCAGGTAGACGACCCGCTCGGTGAGCAGGTGGGAGTAGACGTCGAGGATGCGTTCGCCGCCCGGGGTGCGGGCGATGACGTTGGGGATCGTGTACGAGGCCACCGCGCTCACCGCCCCGCGCCGAAGCCGGCCGGGACCGCGCCGCGCCGGGGCACGACCTGGTCGAAGCGGTCGACGACGGCGTCGACGAAGCCGTAGTCGAGCGCCTCGGCGGCGGAGTACCAGCGGTCGTGCAGCGAGTCGGTGAACACCCGCTCGACCGGCTGGCCGGTGTCGGCGGCGATCAGCCCGAGCACGGTGTCGCGGGTGTGGCGCAGGTCGTCGGCCTGCAGCTCGATGTCGACGGCGGTGCCGGCGATCCCCGCCGAGCCCTGGTGCATCAGGACCCGCGAGTGCGGCAGCGCCCGCCGCTTGCCCGGGGTGCCCGCCGACAGCAGGAACTGGCCGGCGCTGTAGGCGATGCCGAGCACGAGGGTCGAGACGTCGCACGGCACGAGCCGGAACAGGTCGCGCAGCGCCAGCATCGCGGGCACCGAGCCGCCCGGCGAGTGGATCCAGAAGGCGATGTCGCTGTCGGGGTCGCGGGTGGCCAGGGCGACGACCTGGGTCGCGAGCAGGGTGCCGTTGTCGTCGTCGAGCGGCCCGTCGAGCACCACGACGCGCTGGTCGTAGAGGTCACGGCGGGCCCGGTCGTCGAACCGGGGGGTGCGGGGTGAGTCGCTCATGGCCCCACCGTGGCCGCCGGTGCGGCCGGTCCGCGCGCGGTTCTGCTGCGGGCAGCTCCGCGCAGGGCGAACGCGCCCGCCGGGTCGGCGGCCCCGCCGGGTCAGACGGTGCCGCGACCGGTGCGGGAGGGGTCGGACAGATCGGCGAACACGTCGTCGCGGGCCCGCGGGTCGCCCGGCTCGTCGCCGTGGATCAGCCGCCGCAGCGCCTCGCGGGCCGTGGCCTGCGGGTCCGCCCCGGGGCCGGTGCCGGCCGTCGGGCCGGGACCGGCGTCGAGGTAGGGCCGCGGTCGCGACGGCGGCGGCGCGTCGACGGCCGCGGGTGCCGCCGGGGCCGGGCGCGGGGCCGGTGCGTGCGCCCCGGGCGGCGGGGCGACCGGGTCCGGCGACGGCCACGACGGCACCGGTGGCGTCCCCTCGGGGCTCCGGTGCCGCGCCGTCCCCGCCGCCGCGACCGGGTCCACGGGGACCGGGGCCGGGGCCTGCACCGCGACCGGGGCCGGGGCGGCAGCCGGGGACGGGACCCCCGGGTTCCCGGTCGCCGCGACGACGATCCGGTCCCCCGCCGGGGTCGTGCCGGCGTCCACCGGGGCCACGGCACCCGGACTCTCGGGCAGGTGCGCCAGCGCCGCGGCCAGGTCGTCCACCGGCAGCGGGCGGGTACGGGTCACCATCAGCGCGACCCGCCCGGTCAGCGGGACACCGGGCCAGCCCCGGGCGGCCAGCGCCAGCCGCTCGCCGACCCGGTCGCACAGCCCGGCCAGATGGCGCTCCGACGCACCCGGCACGACCAGCGCGAACCGGCGCGCCGACAGGCGCAGCGCGGCCTCGACCGGGCCGAGCGGCTGGGTCATCGCGGCCGCGACCTGGTGGGCGGCGAACCAGGCGGCGCGGTCGTCGTCGTGGACCACCGAGTCGTCGAGGCCGGGCAGGTCGAACAGCGCGAGGCCGACGGGCAGCGTCTCCGGGCCGGCGGGCCCGGCGAAGCGGTCCAGTGCCTCCGCGGTGGGCAGCCCGCTGGCGGGGTCGAGGGCGGCCGCGGTGCGCGCGGCCGCCGCGTGCCGGGCGTCGGCGAGCTGGGCCCGCAGCGCGCGGGTCCCGGCCCGGGCCGAGAGCAGGCGGTCGATCATGTGGTTGAGCGAGGTCGTCGCCCACGCCTCGCCGGTCGTGCCGGCCGAGGCCGCCGGGTCCCCGCCGGTGGCCATCGAGGCGGCCAGCAGCCCGTCGACGGTGCGGCGGACGGCGTCGGGCAGCCGGTCCCCCAGCGCGAACCGGAGCCGGGCGAGCTCGGTGCCGGCCTGGGCGCGGGAGTAGCCCCAGCGCCCGAGGAACACCCGTCCCGCCTCGCCCTGCTCGCGCGGGTCGCGCTCGTGCTGGTCGGTCGCCACCAGGAACGCGCCGGCCTCCGGCCCGACGGCCACCACGCTCCACTCCTGCGCCAGCGGCTCGTCCGGATCGAGGAGGACCGGGTGCACCCCCTCGGGCACGTCGTGCGCCGCGCCCTCGGCGAAGGCGACGACGACGTGCAGGCCCGCCCGGGCCATCCGCGCGTAGACCTCGCGCTCGCGGTCGAAGAACCGCAGCCGCTGGAACAGCGCGACGACGACCGTCGGGTCGGTCCGCGGGCCGGACATCACCGCCCGCTCGATCGAGTGCGACAGGTGCACCAGCAACCGCTTCGACGACGGCTCGGGGCGCGCGCCGGACGCCCGTTCCCAGGCCTCGCGGCGGCCCTCGGACAGCCCGTCGACGTAGGCCTGCTCGGACGCCACCCGGACGGCGTGCGCGAGCGGTCCCTCGGTCATGGTCGGCCTCCCCGGCTCGGCGGTCGGCGCACCGGCCGGTCGCGCGGGCCGGTACGCCGTGTGCCGACCCAACAACCGTCCGTGGCCTGCGGCAACCGGGGGACGGGGTCCTCCGGCGGGACCGCACCCGCCTGCGACCAGCGGCGATGCACCCCCGGCGCGGGCGCGTGCCGGGCCGAGCGGGCCGGGGGGAACGACGAGCGGCGCGCGGCGCCCGCGACACCCCGACCGCGCCACCCGGACGGCCCAGCGGGGTCACCGGGCGTGTCCGTCACCCCGGCTCCCGGCCACCCGTCCGGTCCCGGCGGGCCTCAGCCGTCGAGCGCGGCGACCGCCTGGCGGGCGGCGACCGGGTCGGACGCGCCGCAGGCCGCGACCGCCCGCTCCCGGCACTGGGCCACCGTCAGCGAGGCCAGGTTCGCGCCGACCGCGGCGAGCGCGCCGGACCCCATCGACAGGCTCGCGACGCCGAGCCCGACCAGCACCGGCGCGAGCGCCGGGTCCGCCGCGGCCTCGCCGCACACGCCGACGGGCACACCGGTACGCGCCGAGGCCTCGCCGAGCAGCCCGATCAGCCGCAGCAGCGCCGGCTGCCACGGGTCGTTCAGCGCGGCGACCGGGCCGGACTGGCGGTCCGCGGCGAACAGGTACTGGGCGAGGTCGTTGGTGCCGACCGAGACGAAGTCGACCTCGGCCATGATCTCGTCGGCGGTGAGCACCGCGGCCGGGATCTCGATCATGACGCCGGCCTGCGTGATGCCGTGCGCGCGGCAGCGCTGCACGAACCAGCGGGCCTCCTCGGCGGTGGCGACCATCGGGGCCATGACCTTGAGCTCGACGCCGGTCTCCTTCGCCGCCGCGGCCAGGGCCGCGAGCTGGCGGTCCAGCACGCCGTCGCCGTTGCCGGGCACGCGGGCGATGCGCAGGCCGCGCACGCCCAGCGCCGGGTTGGGCTCGCCGTCCAGGGACAGGAACGGCAGCGGCTTGTCGGCGCCGGCGTCCAGGGTGCGGGCGGTGACCGGCCGGCCGGCGAACGCCGCGAGGACCGCGGTGTAGACCTCGCGCTGGGCGTTCTCGGTCGGCTCCTCGGCCGCGGAGAGGAACGCGAGCTCCGTGCGGAACAGGCCGACGCCCTCGGCGCGGGCGTCCGCGGCCTTCGTCGCGCCCGGGCCGTCGCCGACGTTGGCCAGCACCGGGACGACCCGCCCGTCGGCGGTGCGGCCGACGCCGTCCCACTCGGCGGTCACCGACGCGGCCGCGGCGAAGGCGGTGGCCTCGTCGAGCGTGTCGACCTCGCGGACCTCGCCGGTGCCACCGTCGACGGTGAGCGCGGCACCCTCGGCCAGCGTCGTCGCGCCGGCGCAGCCGACGACCGCGGGGATGCCCAGCGAGCGGGCCAGGATCGCGGTGTGGCTGGTCGGGCCGCCCTGCTCGGTGACCAGCGCCAGCGCGACGCCCGGCTGCAGGCCCGCGGTGTCGGCCGGGGCCAGGTCGGTCGCGACGAGCACGGCCGGCGCGTCGAGGTCGGCGACGCCCGGCGCGGGCAGGCCGAGCAGCTCGGCGACGATGCGGTCGCGCACGTCGTGGATGTCGCGGGCGCGCTCGGCCATGTAGCCGCCCATCGAGGACAGCATCTCGGCGAAGGAGTTCGCGGCCTCCCACACCGCGCGCGCCGCGGGGCGGCCCTGCCCGGTGACGAGGTTCTCCGCGTTCTCCAGCAGCGCCGGGTCGCCGACCATCGACACGGTCGCCTCCAGCACCTCCTTCGCGTCGCCGGAGACGGTCGCGGCGCGCGCGGTCAGGCGCTGCGAGACCAGCTCGACGGCCGGCGCGATGCGGGCGGCCTCCGCGGCGGCGTCGGCCGGGGCCGGACCGGCGGCCGGCTCACCCGGCGGCTCGGCGACGCGGACGACGCGACCGCCCGCGCGGCCGGGGCTCGCGGGGATTCCGTTCAACGTGCTGGGCATGTGTGGCTCCCGGGGTTACTTCGACGTGACCCGTTGACAAACACAGTAAAACCCACATACTCAGACACAAGCAAGCATCGAAGCGGGAGCGAACAAAGATGTACGCAGCGGAGCGTCAGCAGTGGCTGCTCGACCGGACCCGGGACCGGGGCCGGGTCGACGTGGCCGCTGTCGCCGAGGAGCTCGATGTCACCCCCGAGACCATCCGACGGGACCTCGGGACCCTGGAGCGCCAGGGTCTGGTCCGCCGGGTGCACGGCGGGGCGATCGCGTCGGACCTGCTGAACTTCGAACCGGGCGTGGGCCAGCGCGACACCCAGTCCGGCGCGGAGAAGGAGCGGATCGCCAAGGCCGCGCTCGCCGAGCTGGGCAACGCGGCGACCGTCCTGCTCGACGCCGGCACCACGACCTCCCGGCTGGCGACCGCGCTCCCCCGCGAGCGCGACGTCACCGTCGTCACCAACTCGCTGCCGATCGCGACCTCGCTGGCCGGGCGCCCGAACGTGGTGCTGCGGCTGCTCGGCGGCCGGGTCCGCGGGACGACCCTGGCCACCGTCGACGACTGGGGGAAGGACGCGCTCGAGGGGCTCACCGTCGACGTCGCCTTCCTCGGGACCAACGGCTTCTCCGTCGCCCGCGGTCTCACCACGCCCGACCCGGACGAGGGCGCGACCAAGCGGGCCATGCTCCGCTGCGCCCGCCGCACCGTCGTCCTGGCCGACGCGAGCAAGTTCGGCTCCGACCAGTTCGTGCGCTTCGGCACGCTGGCCGAGGTCGACACGCTGATCACCGACACCGGCCTCGACGCGGCGGACGCCGCCGCGATCGAGGCCGCCGGACCCAAGGTGGTACGCGCATGACCCCCCGCCCCGTGCCCGCGCGACCCATGTTCGTGACGGTCACGCCCAACCCCAGCCTCGACCGGACCATCCAGCTGCCGCACCTGGTGCGCGGCGAGGTGCACCGCGCCGAGTCGGTCCGGCTCGACCCGGGCGGCAAGGGTGTCAACGTCGCCCGTGCACTGGCCTCGGCCGGGCACCGCGCCGTCGCCCTGATGCCGTCGGGCGCCACCCCGGGCGAGCGGCTGGCCGCCCTGCTGGAGCCGACCGACGTCACGACGGTCACGGTGCCGGTCGCCGAGGCGACCCGGGTGAACATCACCCTGGTCGAGCCGGACGGCGTCACCACCAAGATCAACGAGCAGGGGCCGCGGCTGTCGGCCGACGAGGTCGCCGCGCTGATGGACCGGGCGTGCGCCCTGTCCGCCGGCGCCACCTGGCTGGTCGGCTGCGGGTCGCTGCCGTCCGGCGTCGACCCCGGCTTCTACGCCGAGATGATCCGCCGCAGCCGGCGCGCCGGGCTGCGGATCGCCGTGGACACCTCGGACCTGCCGCTGCACCACGCGGTGGCCGCGGCCCCCGACCTCGTGAAGCCCAACCACGCCGAGCTGGCCGAGCTCGTCGGGCGCCCCCTGGGCAGCCTCGGCGACGTGCTGCCGGCCGCCCGCGAGCTGCGCGCCCGCGGGATCGGCGCGGTCCTGGTCAGCCTGGGCGCCGGTGGCGCCCTGCTGGTCGACCGGTCCGGCGAGTACCACGCACGGACCCCTCCGATCACCGTGCTCAGCACGGTGGGCGCCGGCGACTCCACCCTGGCCGGGTTCCTGGCCGCGGGCGGGGAAGGACCGGACGCCCTGCGCCACGCCGTCGCCTACGGCGCCGCCGCCTGCCGACTGCCCGGCTCCGCCGCGCCGGGCCCGGCCGACATCCGTATCGACGACGTCGAACTGGCACCCACGCCGGACGTCACCCTCGCCCTCACCGGAGATGCCGCATGACTGCCCTGATCACCGCTGATCTGGTCGACCTCGACGTGCCGTCGGCCGACCGCAGGACCGCCGTCGCCGCGCTCGCCGAGCGCCTGGTGAAGGCCGGTCGGGTCACCGATCTCGACGCCTTCCTCGCCGACATCGAGGCCCGCGAGGCGCAGATGCCGACCGGCCTGGAGGGCGGCATCGGCATCCCGCACTGCCGCTCCGCGGCCGTCACCGAGCCGACGCTGGCCTTCGGCCGCGCGCCGGGAGGTGTCGACTTCGGCGCCGAGGACGGGCCCGCCGACCTCATCTTCATGATCGCCGCCCCCGAGGGCGGCAACACCGACCACATGACGGTGCTGGCCGCGCTGGCCCGCCGCCTGGTCCGTGCCTCCTTCAAGAACGAGCTCCGCAACGCCACCGACCCGGCCGCCGTCGCGACCTTCATCCAGCAGGAGGTGGGAGCATGAAGCTCCTCGCCGTCACCGCGTGCCCCACGGGCATCGCCCACACCTACATGGCCGCCGAGGCCCTCGAGGTCGCCGCAGAGGAGGCGGGCCACGAGATCGTCGTCGAGACCCAGGGCTCGGCCGGCTCGACGCCGTTCACCCAGGCCCAGCTCGACGAGGCCGACGCGATCATCCTCGCCGCCGACGTCGAGGTCCGGGACAGGGAGCGCTTCGCGCACCTGCCCACCGTGACCTCGCCGGTCAAGAAGGCCATCGGCGGGGCACCGGGCCTGATCGAGCAGGCCGTCGCCAAGGCAGCCGAGCAGCCGAAGGGCTCCGCCGCCGCGGCCGTCCCGGCGCAGCGCGGCGAGTCCGACATGGCGGTCAAGAACTTCGGCTCCGGCTTCGGGTCGCGGCTGCGCGGCTGGCTGATGACCGGCGTCTCCTACGTCATCCCGTTCGTCGCGGCCGGCGGTCTGCTGATCGCGCTGGGCTTCGCGCTCGGCGGCTACCAGATCACCGAGGCCCCCGACGTCGTCTCCTTCAACGACGACGGCGTCGCCTCGGTCGTGTTCGACCCGGGCGCCCTGCAGTCCTGGGCCGCACTGTTCTTCCAGGTCGGCGGTCTGGCCTTCGGCTTCCTCGTCCCGGTCCTGGCCGGCTTCATCGCCTACGCGATCGCCGACCGCCCGGCCCTGGTGCCCGGTTTCGTCGGCGGCATGATCGCCGTCCAGACCCACGCCGGGTTCCTCGGCGGCCTGGTCGCCGGTCTGCTCGCCGGTGCGGTCATCTACGGCCTCAAGCTGTGGCAGCCGCCGCGCGCCCTGGCCGGGATCATGCCGGTGCTGGTGCTGCCGCTGATCGGCACCGCCGTGGTCGGCGCGATCATGTTCCTGGTCGTCGGCACACCGCTGGCGGCCGCGACCACCGGCCTGACCGACTGGCTCAACGGCCTGTCGGGCACCAACGCGATCCTGCTCGGCGCCCTGCTCGGCCTGATGATGGCCTTCGACATGGGCGGCCCGGTCAACAAGGCCGCGTACGCCTTCGCCGTCGCCGGGCTGTCCACCGGGTCGGAGACCGCGCTGATGATCATGGCCGCGGTGATGGCCGCCGGCATGACCCCGCCGCTGGCGCTGGCGCTGGCCACCGCCGTCCGCAAGAACCTGTTCACCAAGGTCGAGCAGGAGAACGGGCGTGCCGCCTGGCTGCTGGGCGCCTCCTTCATCACCGAGGGCGCGATCCCGTTCGCCGCGGCCGACCCGCTGCGGGTCATCCCGTCGATCATGGCCGGTTCCGCGGTCGCCGGGTCGCTGTCGATGGCCTTCGGCTCCACCCTGCGGGCCCCGCACGGCGGCATCTTCGTGGTCCCGCTGATCGGCAACCCGTTCGCCTACCTGCTCGCGATCGTCGCGGGCACCCTGGTCTCGGCGGTGCTGGTCGTGGCCCTGAAGTCGGCCCGCCGCACGCCGGCCGAGGCCACGCCCGCCCCCGCCACCGCCCCGGCAGCCGCCGCGCCGGTCGCCGGCTGACCCACCCCCCGAGAGGAGCACCGCCATGGCCGAGCGCCGTGTGAAGGTCGGTTCGTCGGTCGGGCTGCACGCCCGCCCCGCCAACCTGTTCGTGACCGCCGCGAAGGAGCAGGGGGTGAAGGTGCGGATCGGGACCGCCGACGGCGAGCGCGGCCCGGTCGACGCCGCCTCGATCCTGTCGGTGATGGGGCTGGGTGTGCGCTCCGGCGAGGAGGTCGTACTGACCTCCTCCGACGACGAGCAGGGCGAGGCCGCCGTCGCCGTCCTGGCCGAGCTGCTGGAGCAGGACCTCGACGCGACCTGACCCCGCGCACGACCCCGACGCCCCGCCGCGCCTCCCGCGCGGCGGGGCGTCCGGCCGTCCGCACCCCGATCCCGCGGCTCAGTCCCGCAGGACGGTCACCCCGCGGGCGGGCAGGGTCCCGGCCGGGCCGGCGAGCACCTCCGCCGCGCCGAGCGGCCCCAGGTCGACGGGGGCGTCGGTGCGGTTGACCAGGAACCGGAACCCGTCGCGACGGACCAGCTCGACCCGCCCGGCCAGCTCACCGGGCAGCTCCGGCGCGACGCCGGCCGCGGCGAGCAGCCGGCGCAGCAGCGGCGCGCGGTCGGCGAGCCTGGTCGGCACGTAGGTCGCCGAGCCGTCCCCGACCGGGCGCCGGGTCAGCGCGGGCAGCCCGGCGAGGTCGGCGGCGCCGGGGTCGGTGCCGCCGCCCGTCCAGCGGGCGAGCACCTCCACCGCCGGGTCCACGACCTGCACGGCCTCGCTCCACAGCTCGCCGGTCGAGCCGTCGTCGAGGGTCACGGTGGCGCCGGGGTCGAGCGGGGCGAACTCCTCGACCCGCACGCCCAGCAGCTCGCGCAGCGCGCCCGGGTAGCCGCCGAGGACGGCGTGCGCGTCGTCGTCGACGGTGCCGGAGAAGTAGGTGGTGACCAGGTGCCCGCCGCCGCCGACCCAGGCGCTGAGCGCGGCCGCCCGCTCCGGGCCGACGACGTGCAGCACCGGCGCGACGACCACCTCGTAGCCGGACAGGTCGGCGTCGGCCGGGACGACGTCGGCGCGCACCCCGCAGTCGAGGAACGCCCGGTACCAGCCCAGCGCCTCGGCCTTGTAGCGCAGCTCGGTGGTGGGGGTGAACGGCTGCTCCGAGGCCCACCACGACGGCCAGTCCCACAGGACCGCGGCCCGGGCCGGCACCCGTCGCGCCCCGGCCACCGGTGCGAGGTCGCGCAGCGTCGCGCCGAGCGCGGTGACGTCGCGGAACAGCGCCGAGTCCGGCCCGGCGTGCGGCACCATCGCCGAGTGGAACTTCTCCGCGCCCGCCGCGGACTGGCGCCACTGGAAGAAGCACAGCGCGTCGGCGCCGTGGGCGAGGTGGGTGAGGGTGTCGCGGGCGAGCTCACCGGGCCGCTTCGCGCGGTTGACCGGCTGCCAGTTCACCGCCGACGTCGAGTGCTCCATGAGCCACCACGGGTGCCCGCCGGCGAGGTTGCCGGTGAGGTTCGCCGAGAAGGACAGCTCGTCGCGGGCCTGCGGCCCGGGGAACACGTAGTGGTCGTTGGCGACGATGTCGACCTCGCCCGCCCAGCTCGCGTAGTCCATCCCGCTCGTCTCGCCCATCACCATGAAGTTGGTGGTGACCGGCACGTCCGGGGTGAGCTCGCGCAGCAGGTCGCGCTCGGCGCGCAGGTGGTCGAGCAGCGCGTCGGAGGAGAACCGGGCGAAGTCGAGCAGCTGGGTGGGGTTCGGGTGGGTGCCCGGCCCGACCCGGGCCGGGGTGCCGATCTCCTCCCAGTCGCCGTAGTGCTGCGACCAGAACGCGGTGCCCCAGGCGTGGTTGAGCCGGTCGAGGTCGCCGTAGCGCCCGCGCAGCCAGACCCGGAACGCGGCGCGCGCGTCGTCGGAGTGGTCGTGGACGTGGTGGCAGCCCAGCTCGTTGGAGACGTGCCAGGCGGCCAGCGCGGGGTGGTCGCCGAAGCGGCGGGCCAGGGTCTCGACCAGGGCGAGCGCGTGCCGCCGGAACACCGGCGAGGTCGGCCGGTAGTGCTGGCGCCCGCCCGGGGAGATCGTCCGCCCGTCGGCGTCGACCGGGAGGATCTCGGGGTGGAGCCGGTGCAGCCACGGCGGGGGCGACGCCGTCGCCGTCGCCAGGTCGGCCGCGATCCCGTTCTCGTGCAGCAGGTCGAGCACGTCGCCCAGCCAGCCGGTGTCCCAGCGGTCCGGCGCGGGCTGCAGCAGGGCCCAGGAGAAGACGCCGACCGTCGCGACGGTGACCCCGGCCTCGCGCATCAGCGCGACGTCCTGCGCCCAGACCGCGCGCGGCCACTGCTCGGGGTTCCAGTCGGCCCCGAACTCCAGGCGGGGACGGGTGGCGCCCGGGGTGGGGCGCAGCCAGCGAGTCATCGGATGCCCTCTCGGCTCGGGATGTCGGCGGTGCCAGTGTGCCCCACGGATGTTCGGAGTAGTGCGGGTGTGTGTGAGTCTGTGCGGACCGTGGGGCGTGTTTCCCCGGGGTAACGGTCGGCCGTCAGCGATGGCACCGGCCCGAGCGGGCGGGCGGGGGACGATGCCGGTCGATCCCGTTCCCGACGACGCGAGCGGCCCGTCCCACAGCCGCGCCACCGCGCGGAGAACCGGAGCGCCGACCGTGACCCCCTCGGAGACCACCGCACTCGCCCCCGACTCGCTGACCGCGCACTCGGGCGTCGTCAGCGAGACCGAGCAGAAGGCGCTGCGGGCCGACATCCGGCGGCTGTCGACGATGCTCGGCGCGACGCTGTCCGACGAGGCGGGCCCCGAGGTCCTGGAGCTGGTGGAGCAGGTCCGGCGGGCGGCCCGCGACTCCGCGCGCGGCGAGGCGGGCCCGGACGTCGTCGCGGCCCTGCTCGACGGCATCGACACCGGCACCGCGGTGCTGCTGGCCCGGGCGTTCTCGCAGTACTTCCAGCTCGCGAACGTGGCCGAGCAGCTGCACCGCTCCCGCGAGCTGCGCGAGCTCCGCCCGGCCGACGCCCGCCCGCTGCGCACCGTCCTGCGCCGGCTGGCGACCGAGGCCGACCCGGACGAGGTCGCCGACGTGCTCGCCCGCGCCGAGCTGCGCCCGGTGTTCACCGCGCACCCGACCGAGTCCACCCGGCAGTCGGTGCTCGGCATCCTGCGCCGGGTCGTCGACGCGCTGGACGCGGGCGCCCCCGACGAGGAGCTCGCCGCGCTGGTCGACCTGCTCTGGCAGACCGACGACATCCGCCCCGGCAAGCCGATGGTGATCGACGAGGCCCGCAACATCGCCTGGTTCGCGGCCCGGCTCGGCGAGCGCACGGTCCCCGACCTGCTCGGCGAGTTCGCCCGGGAGGCCGCCGACGCCGGCCTGACGATCCCCGACGACGCCCGCCCGCTCGTCCTGGGCTCCTGGGTCGGCGGCGACCGCGACGGCAACCCCAACGTCACCCCGTCGGTCACCCGCGAGGTCCTGGAGCTCAACGCCGACCGGGCCATCCGCATCCAGGCCGCGCTGGTCGAGAAGCTGATCTTCGAGCTGTCGGTGTCCACCCGGGTCATGGGCGTCTCGGAGGAGCTGCGCGGCTCGCTGGCCCGCGACCGGCGCGCGCTGCCCGCGGTGCACGACCGGTTCATCCGGCTCAACGCGCACGAGCCGTACCGGCTCAAGCTCAGCTACGTCGCGGCCCGGCTGGAGAACACCCGGGCCCGGATCGCGTCCGGGGCGGCGCACGAGCCGGGCGTCGACTACCTCGGCTCGGCCGGCTACCTGGACGACCTGCTGGTCGTCGACCGGTCGCTGCGCGGCCACCACGGCACCCGCATCGCCGGCGGCACCCTGGCCAGGGCGATCCGCTCGGCCCGCTCGGTGGGCCTGCACCTGGTCGAGCTGGACGTGCGCGAGCACTCCGAGAAGCACCACGCCGCCCTCGGCGCGATCTTCGACGAGCTCGGCGAGCTGGAGAGGCCCTACGCCGAGCTGACCCGCGACGAGCGCCGGGAGCTGCTCTCGCGCGAGCTGCGCGGCAAGCGGCCGCTGTTCCGGCGCCACTACGGCGTCCCGGAGGCCGCCGCACCGGTGCTGGAGCTGTTCGACACCGTGCACGCGCTGCAGCACGAGTTCGGGCCCGAGGTCATCCGGACCTACATCATCTCGATGGCCCGCGACGTCGACGACCTGCTCGCCGTCGCGGTGCTGGCCCGCGAGTCCTACATGGTCGAGCTCGGCGACGAGCCGCGCTCCTCGATCGACCTGGTGCCGCTGTTCGAGACCGTCGAGGAGCTCTCCCGCGCCGGGGAGCTGCTGGAGGGCCTGCTCGCCGACCCCGGGTACCGGCAGCAGGTCCGCAACCGCGGTGACCTGCAGGAGATCATGCTGGGCTACTCCGACTCCAACAAGGGCGCCGGGATCACGGCCTCGCAGTGGCAGATCCACCGGGCCCAGCGCCAGCTGCGCGACGTCGCCGCCGAGCACGGGGTACGGCTGCGGCTGTTCCACGGCCGCGGCGGCTCCGTCGGGCGCGGCGGCGGCCCGGCCGGTGAGGCGATCGCGTCGGCACCGTTCGGGTCGGTCGACGCCACGATGAAGCTCACCGAGCAGGGCGAGGTCATCTCCGACAAGTACTCGCTGCCCAGCCTGGCCCACGACAACCTGGAGATCCTGCTCGCGTCGATGCTGGACGCGTCGCTGCTGCACCAGGCCTCGCGCTGGCCCGCCGACACCCTGGAGCGCTGGGACGAGGTCATGGACTGCGTGTCCGGCGCGGCCACCGAGACCTACCGGGCGCTGGTCGGCGACCCGGGTCTGCCGCTGTTCTTCACCGCGGCGACGCCGGTGGAGGAGCTGGGCCGGCTCAACGTGGGGTCGCGGCCGTCGAAGCGGCCGGGGCAGGGCGAGCCGACCCTGGACGACCTGCGGGCGATCCCGTGGGTGTTCGGCTGGACGCAGACCCGGATGGTCGTCCCCGGCTGGTACGGCCTCGGGTCGGGCCTGCGGGCCGCCCGCGAGGCCGGCTACGCCGACGAGCTCGCCGGGATGCGGGAGTGGGCGTTCTTCCGGAACCTGATCGGCAACGTCGAGATGACCCTGGCCAAGACCGACCTGCGGATCGCGTCGAACTACGTCGCGACGCTCGTCGACCCCGAGCAGCAGGGCCTGTTCGAGCGGATCCGCGCCGAGCACGAGCTGACCCGGCGCGAGCTGCTCGCGGTCACCGGGGAGGACCGGCTGCTCGCCCGGCACCCCGTGCTGCGCGGGACCCTCGAGGTGCGCGACACCTATCTCGAGCCGCTGCACCACCTGCAGGTCGAGCTGCTGGCGCAGCGGCGGGCGGCGGGCGACGAGCCGGATCCGGACCTGGAGCGGGCGCTGCTGCTGACGATCAACGGCATCGCGGCCGGGATGAAGAACACCGGCTGAGGCGGGTACGTTCCGGACATGTCCGACAGACCGAACACCCCGGGCCCGTCCCGGACCACCACCCGGCAGGTGACGGCCTGGCTGCTGGTCGCGGCGCTGGTCGCCGTCCCGCTGAGCTACCTGGTCGGGGTGGCCGGGCTCCGGGTCGTGACCGTGCTCGTCGTGGTGGCGGCGGTCCTCGGCGGGCTCGGGTTCTGGCTGCACCGGCGCACCCGCTGACGCGCCACGGGCGCCGGGCTGCTGGACTGCCGGGGTGCAGTACCGCCACGCGCCCGCCGCGAACCACGCGGCCCTCGACGCGGTGCTCGCCTCGGCGCCGGGCCGCCCGACGCTGCCGGTACGGCTGACCGTCGAGCTGGCCGGGCGCGGCCGGGAGCACCTGGGCCGGACGGGTGCGCTCACGGTCTGGGACCCCTGCTGCGGCGCCGGCGTGACACCGGCGGTGCTCGGCCTGCTGGTCCCCGGGCTGGCCCGCCTGACCGGCACCGACGCCGACCCGGCCCCGCTCGGTCTGGCCCGCCGCAACCTCGGGCTGCTCGACCCCGGCGGGCTCGCCGACCGCGCCGCGGAGCTCGACGCGCTGGCGGCCCGGCACGGCAAGCCCGGCTACGCCGGGGCCGCGGCCGCCGCGCGCACGCTGGTCCCCGCGAGCACCCCGTCCTGGACGGTCGCGGTCGCCGACGCCCGCGACACCGCGGCCGTCCGCACCGCGCTGGGCGACGCCGAGCCGGACCTCGTGCTGGCCGACCTCCCGCACGGCCGCGCGACGACCTGGGCCGACGCCCCGGGAGCGGGCGCCGACCCGGCACCGGAGCACGGGTTCCTCCGCGGCGTCGCCGCGGTGCTGCGGCCCGGCGCCGTCGTCGTCGCGGTCGGGCGGGGCCGGACGGTCGGGCTGCCGCCGGGCGTCCGCCCGCTCGAACGCCTCCGCGCGGGGCACCGGGCCGCCGTCCTGGTCCGGGCCGGGGCGCTGCAGGACCGCTGACCCCGCGACCGGGGAGTCACCGGGACGTCACCGGGTACGGGGGGGCGCCCTCAGGTGGTGGGGAGGCGGGCGTAGGCGTCGAGCAGCTGGTCGCGTGCGGTGACCAGGTACCCGGCGAGCTCGTCGGCGGCGTCGGCGCGACGGCCGTCGGCGAGCAGGGCCGCGATCTCCCCGTTGCGCGCGAGGTAGGGCTCGTGGAACTCCCGGACCCCGGGCATCCGCTGGAACACCAGGCGCATCTCGGCCAGCAGCCGTCCCATCTCCCGGTCCAGCCGCGGGCTGCCCGCCAGCGCGACGACGGCGCGGTGGAAGTGCTGGTTGGCGTCCGCGACCCCGGTCCAGTCGCCGGTCACGGCGGCACGGCGGCCGTACTCGAACGCGTCACGGACCGCGGCCAGCGCCACGGGGTCGGCGGCGCGCGGCCCGTGCCGCACCGCCCCGGGCTCGATCACCAGGCGGGCGGAGTAGACGTCGCGGATGTCGTCGGCGCCCGGGCGGGCGACGAACACGCCCCGGTTCGGGATCCGCACCAGCACCCGCTCCGCGACCAGCTGCGACAGCGCTTCGCGCACCGTGTTGCGCGAGACCTGCAGGGCCTCGCCGAGCGCCTGCTCGGGCAGCCGGGCGCCGACCCGCAGGCGGGCCTCGGCGACCTCGACGCGGATCCGGTCGGCGACCCGCTCCGCCGCCGGGACCACCACGGTGTTGGACGCGGCGAGGGAGGCCAGCGCGTCGCGGACACCGCCGGAGGCGGGGCTGTCGTCGGTCATGACATCTGATCCTAACGAGAATCGTGGAGTCTGGGGATTGCCGGATCGTTGAACAATCCTTCACACTCTCCCGACCAGCGATCGCACTCGAGCCCGAGGAGACGGCGATGAGCGAGCCGACGACCAGCCAGGAGGGGACGAGCCGCGGCGCCGTCACCCGCAGCGCGCTGTTGGGCGCGATGTTCCTGATGGCGACCAGCGCCATCGGGCCCGGGTTCATCACCCAGACCACCCAGTTCACCGCGCAGCTCGGTGCGGCGTTCGCGTTCGCGATCCTGGTGTCGATCCTCGTCGACGTCGCGATCCAGATGAACGTCTGGCGCGTCGTCGGGGTCTCCGGGATGCGTGCCCACACCCTGGCCAACCGGGTCGCGCCGGGCGCGGGCTGGCTGCTGACCGCGCTGGTCGTCGTCGGCGGCCTGGTGTTCAACGTCGGCAACGTCGCGGGCGCGGGCCTCGGGCTCGACGCGATGCTCGGGCTGTCCGCGCCGGTCGGCGGCGCGATCTCCGCGGCGCTGGCGGTCGCGATCTTCCTGATCCGGCGGGCGGGCGCGGCGCTGGACCGCATCGTCGTCGTGCTCGGCGTGCTGATGATCGGGCTCACCGGCTACGTCGCCGTCGTCTCCGGGCCGCCGGTCGGCGAGGCCCTGCGCCAGACCGTGCTGCCCGACCGCGTCGACTGGCTGGTCATCACCACGCTGATCGGCGGCACCGTCGGCGGCTACATCACCTACGCCGGCGCGCACCGCATGCTCGACTCCGGGCTGTCCGGCCCCGAGAACGCCGGACGGGTCGCGCGCAGCTCCGTGCAGGGCATCCTGGTCACCGCCGTCATGCGGGTGCTGCTGTTCCTGGCGATCCTCGGCGTGGTCGCGGGCGGGGTGGACCTGGCCGGGTCGGCGAACCCGACCGCCACCGCGTTCGGCGCCGCCGCCGGCGAGATCGGGGTGCGGCTGTTCGGGCTGATCCTCTGGGCCGCCGCGATCACCTCGGTGATCGGCGCCGCGTACACCTCGGTGTCGTTCCTGACCGCGAAGGACACCGCGCCGCGCACGGTCAACCTGCTGACCGTCGGCTTCATCGTGGTCAGCACCGCGGTGTTCCTGCTCGCCGGCGCCGCCCCGGTCACGCTGCTGATCTTCGCCGGGGCCTTCAACGGGCTGATCCTGCCGATCGGGTTCACCATCCTGCTGTGGGTGGCCTGGCGCCGCCGCGACCTGCTGGGCGGCTACCGCTACCCGCGCTGGCTGCTCGGGATCGGCGTCGCCGGCTGGCTGGTCACGCTGTTCATCGGGTACCAGTTCGTCGCCGAGAACGTGGGGAAGCTGCTGTGAGCGCGACCGTCGACCTCAACGCCGACCTCGGCGAGTCCTACGGCCAGTGGACCCTCGGCGACGACGACGCCATGCTCGGCCTGGTCACCTCGGCCAACGTGGCGTGCGGATTCCACGCGGGCGACCCCTCCACGCTGCGCGCCACGACCACCGGCGCGGCCGCCGCGGGCGTCGTCGTCGGCGCCCAGGTGTCCTACCCCGACCTGCGGGGCTTCGGCCGCCGCTTCCTCGACGTCGAGCCCACCGCGCTGACCGACGACGTCGTCTACCAGATCGGGGCGCTGGAGGCGCTCTGCCGCGTGGCCGGGACCCGGGTGCGCTACGTCAAGCCGCACGGGGCCCTCTACAACGCGACGCGCACCCACACCGCGCAGGCCCGCGCCGTCGTCGAGGCGGTGCGCGCCTACGACCCGTCGCTGCCCGTGCTCGGGCTGCCCGGCTCGGCGCTGCTGGCCGAGGCCGAGCGGGCCGGGCTGCGCGCCGTCGGCGAGTTCTTCGTCGACCGCGGCTACACCCCCGAGGGCGGGCTCGTGCCCCGCCGGGAGCCCGGCGCCCTGCTCGACGACGCCGGCGCCGCCGCCGAGCGGCTCGTCCGCATGATCGGCGACGGCGTCGTGCGGGCGGTGGACGGCACCGACGTCGCGGTGCGGGCCGAGTCCGCCTGCGTGCACGGCGACTCCCCCGGCGCCGTCGCGATGGCGCAGCGGGTCCGCGACGAGCTGGCCCGCGCCGGTGTCGGCGTCGCCCCCTTCGTCGCCGCACCCGCCGGGACGGCGTCGTGACCACCGGGACGGGGACCGACCTGCTGCTCCCGAGCGAGGCCCGCGCACGGTTCCGGGCCGGGCTGTCGACGCCGACCTCGGGCTGGTGCGCGGGCTGGACCCAGGCGAACCTGATCTCCGTCCCGCGGGCGCACGCCTGGGACGTCCTGCTCTTCGCCCAGCGCAACCCGCAGCCGTGCCCGGTGCTGGAGGTCCTGGAGCCCGGTGAGGTGTCCGGCGAGCTCGTGGCCGGCGACATCCGCACCGATCTGCCCGGCTACCGCGTCCACCGCGACGGCGAGCTGGTCGACCGGCCGACCGACGTCACCGCGTACTGGCGCGACGACCTGGTCTCCTTCCTCATCGGCTGCAGCTTCACCTTCGAGAACGCGCTGCTCGCCGCCGGTGTCCCGGTCCGCCACCTGGCCCTGGGCCGGAACGTGCCGATGTACCGCACGACCCGGCGCTGCCGCGACGCCGGCCGGCTGTCCGGCCCGCTCGTGGTGTCGATGCGCCCGGTGCCGGCCGCGCTGGTGGACACCGCGGTCGCGACGACCGCGCGGTACCCGGCGGTGCACGGCGCCCCGGTGCACGTCGGCGACCCGGCCGCGCTGGGCATCGCCGACCTCGACGCCCCGGACCACGGCGACGCCGTCCCGGTCGCCGAGGGCGAGGTGCCGGTGTTCTGGGCGTGCGGGGTGACCCCGCAGGCCGCGGTGCTGGAGTCGCGGCTGCCGTTCGCGATCACGCACGAGCCGGGCCAGATGCTGGTGACCGACGCCCGCGACACCGAGTACCTGGTCTGAGACATGATCGGGGCATGACGAACGACCCGCACGCCTGGCTCGAGGACGTCACCGGTGAGAAGCAGCTGGACTGGGTGTCACAGCGCAACGACCGGACCACCGCGCGGCTGACGGCGGCACCGCTGTTCGCCGAGCTGGAGGCCGGTGTCCGGGAGGTCCTCGACTCACGCGACCGGATCCCGTTCGTCACCGCCCGCGGCGGGCACTACTACAACTTCTGGACCGACGCCGAGCACCCGCGCGGCCTGTGGCGGCGCACGACCCCGGAGTCCTACCGCAGCGCGGACACCGAGTGGGAGGTGCTGCTCGACGTCGACGCGCTCAACGCCGCGGAGGGCGAGAACTGGGTCTGGCACGGCGCCCGGTTCCTGCGCCCCGACCTCGACCGCGCCCTGGTGGACCTGTCCCGCGGCGGCGCCGACGCCGACGTCACCCGCGAGTTCGACCTGCCGACCCGCAGCTTCGTCGAGGGCGGTTTCGCCCGCCCCGAGGCGAAGGGCGGCATGAGCTGGATCGACCGCGACACCGTCTACGTCGCGACCGACCTCGGCGAGGGCACCATGACCACGTCGGGCTACCCGCGCACCGTGCGCCGGCTGCGCCGCGGCGAGCCGCTGGAGTCCGCGGAGCTCGTGTACGCCGGCGAGGAGACCGACCTGTCGGTGTCGGCGTTCCGCGACCACACCCCCGGCTTCGAGCGCGACTTCCTGCGCCGGGCGCTGGCGTTCTACGCCGACGAGCTCCACCTCATCGGCGAGGACGGGTCGTTCACCAGGATCGACGTGCCCGACTCGGCCATGACCGACGTGCACCGCGAGTGGCTGACCGTGGAGCTGCGCGAGGACTGGGGCGAGTTCCGGGCCGGGTCGCTGCTGGGGGCCCGCTTCGACGACGTGCTGGCCGGCACCCCGGACTGGGAGGTCCTGTTCTCCCCCACCGACTCCTCGTCGCTGGCCGGGTACACCTGGACACGCCACCACCTGGTGCTCGACGTGCTGGAACACGTCGTCGACCGGCTCGTCGTGCTCACCCCCGGCCCGGACGGCTGGACGCGCGGCACGTTCCCCGGGGCACCGGAGTTCGGCAGCGTCTCCGTCTCGGCCGTCGACGCCGACGAGAGCGACGACGTCTGGCTGATCGTGACCGACTACCTCACGCCGTCGACGCTGTCGATCGCCACGGTCGGCCCGGACGGCACCGCACCGCAGCCCCTGCGCAGCGCGCCCGCCTTCTTCGACGCCGACCGGCACGTCATCGAGCAGCACTTCGTGACCAGCGACGACGGCACCCGCGTCCCGTACTTCCTGGTCCGGCCGGCCGACCTGGCGTTCGACGGCACCGCCCCCACCCTGCTCTACGGCTACGGCGGCTTCGAGATCCCCATGACGCCGGGCTACTCCGGCGGCATCGGCCGGTCCTGGCTGGAGCGCGGCGGCGTCTACGCGGTGGCGAACCTGCGCGGCGGCGGCGAGTACGGGCCGCGCTGGCACCGGGCCGCGCTGCGCGAGAAGCGGCCCCGCGCCTACGAGGACATGGCCGCCGTCGCCCGCGATCTGGTCGGGCGCGGCATCACCTCGGCCGCGCACCTGGCCGTGCAGGGCGGCAGCAACGGCGGGCTGATGGCCGGGAACATGCTGGTCCGCTACCCGGAGCTGTTCGGCGCGGTGGTCATCCAGGTGCCGCTGCTGGACATGAAGCGGTACTCGCACCTGCTGGCCGGGGCATCGTGGGTCGCCGAGTACGGCGACCCCGACACCGAGGACTGGGAGTTCATCCGGGGCTTCTCGCCGTACCACCTGATCGACGCCGACGCCGGCTACCCGCCGGTGATCGTGCTGACCTCCACCCGCGACGACCGGGTGCACCCCGGCCACGCCCGCAAGTTCACCGCGGCGCTGGAGGAGGCCGGCCACGACGTCACCTACTACGAGAACATCGAGGGCGGGCACGGCGGCGCCGCGGACAACGCGCAGGCCGCGCGCATGTCGGCGCTGGCGTACGCGTTCCTGTGGGAGAGGCTCGGCTAGCCTCGGCGGGCGTGAGCGACGTCGTGATCCGGGTCCGGGGCGAGCACGAGACCGAGGTGCCCGCCGAGCGCGGCACCGCGCACGTCGTGGTGCACGCGCAGGGCCCCGAGCCGGGCCCGGTGCGCGACCGCGTGCAGGCCGCGGCGACGGCGGCGCTGGCCGGGGTGCGCCCGCAGCTCGACCCGGACGCCGGCCCGGTCCGGCGCCTGGTCGTCGACCAGGTCCGCACCTCGGTCCGCCAGCCCGTCCACAAGGGACGCCCGCGGCCGCCGGTGCACCACGCGTCGGTGTCGCTGTCGGTGGAGTTCGACGACGTCGCCCGGCTCGGCTCCTGGCTGTCGGAGCTGGGCGGGATCGACGGCGCCGAGGTCCGCGGCATCACCTGGGACCTCGCCGACGGGCACCGCCGCGAGGTGGAGCGCGCCGCCCGCCAGGACGCGGTGCGCCGGGCCCGCGAGCGCGCCCAGGACTACGCCGACGCCCTCGACCTGGGGCCCGTCGCGGCGCGGTCGGTCGCCGACGTCGGCCTGCTCGGCGGCCGTGCCGCCCCGATGGCGGCCCGCGCGTTCGCCGCCGCACCGGCCGGGGACGCCGAGGGCGACCTGGGCGACCTGCTCGCCCCGGACGACGTCACCGTCCGGGCCGAGGTGGAGGCCGAGTTCGTCGTCGCCCGCTGAGGCTCAGCCCTCGCGGGCGGCGATGTCGCCGTGCTCGGTGCGCAGCTCGCGCTTGAGGATCTTGCCGCTGGGGTTCTTCGGCAGCGACCCGGCGAACACGACGTACTTCGGCCGCTTGTAGCCGGCGAGCTTCTCGCGGGCGTGCGCGTCGACCTGCTCGCGGGTCAGCGTCACGCCGTCCTTCGGGACGACGACCGCGGTCACCGCCTCGATCCAGTGCGGGTGGCTCACCCCGAACACGGCGACCTCGGCGACGCCCTCGAGCAGGTAGAGGGCCTCCTCGACCTCGCGGGACGCGACGTTCTCCCCGCCGGTCTTGATCATGTCCTTCTTGCGGTCGACGACCGACAGGTGCCCCTCGGCCGTCATGACGCCCAGGTCGCCGGAGTGGAACCAGCCGCCCCGGAACGCCTCGGCGGTCTTCTCCTCGTTGCGGTAGTACCCGAGCGTGACGTGCGGACCGCGGTGCACGATCTCGCCGACCTCGCCGGGCGGGACCTGCTCGTCGTTCTCGTCGACGACGCGGGTCTCCATGTTCAGCGACGCGCGCCCGGCCGACCCGGCGTGCGACAGCTGCTGCTCCGGGCGCAGCAGGGTCGCCAGCGGCGAGGTCTCGGTCTGGCCGTAGAAGTTCCACAGCCGCACGTCCGGCAGCCGCCGGGTGAGCTCCTGCAGGATCTCCACCGGCATCGCGGCCGCGCCGTAGTAGCCCTTGCGCAGGCTGGACAGGTCGGTGGTGTCGAAGTCGGGGTGGCGCAGCAGCGCGATCCACACCGTCGGCGGGCAGAACAGCTTGGTGACCTTCTCCCGCGCGATCGTCGCGAGGATCTCGGCGGGGGCGGGCGCGGGCAGGATGATGCTGGTGGCGCCGAGGTAGACGTCGACGGAGAAGAAGCAGTCCAGCTGCGCGCAGTGGTACATCGGCAGCGAGTGGAGCTCGACGTCGTCGTGCTCCATGCCGCCGTCGACGACGCAGGACACGTACTGGGTGATCAGCGAGCGGCTGGGCAGCATGACGCCCTTGGGGCGCGACTCGGTGCCCGAGGTGTACATGAGCCGCAGCGGGTCGTCGTCGGCGACGTGGACGTCGCGCTCGCCGGGGTCGCCGTCGCCGCCGATCCAGGAGTCCAGGTCCACCCAGTCGCCGGTGACGGGCGGCCCCGACAGCCCGATCCGGGCGAGCACCGTCGCCGGCTCGGCCGACTGCGCGAGCGCCTTCTCCCCGGTCGCGAGGAGCGCGTCCTCGACGACGAAGGCCCGCGCCCCGGAATGGTCGAGGATGAACGCGATCTCCTCGGCGTTGAGCATGAAGTTGACCGGCACGAGCACGACGCCGAGGCGCGCGGTCGCGAAGACCAGCACACCGAACTGGTGGCAGTTGTGCGACAGCAGCGCCAGCCGGTCGCCCTTGACCAGGCCCGCCCCGGCGAGCGCGGCCGCGCACCGGTTCACCGCGGCGTCGAACTCGGCGAAGGTCCAGCGCACGTCCCCGTCGACGACGGCGGTCTTGTCCGGGTGGCGGATCGCCGTGCGGTGCAGCAGGTCACCGAGCGCGTGCCGGCGGGCACGACCGATCGCCGCGGTGGTCTGCTCGCTGAACTCCGAAGCGCCGTTGCTCATGCGCGCATCCTGCCCGAGCCCGTCCGGACAGTCACGCGCGTCCGGATCCGGCCGCGAGCCCGGCGAGGGTGCGCAGCTGGCGGCGCATCATCACCAGGTCGCCCCAGGCCGTCGCGGTCGCGAGCAGGCGCCGCAGCCGGGTGTCGGCGGCCATGTCGAGCCGGGCGACGAGCCTGCTGCGCCCGGGCCCGTCCGGCAGCACCCGGTAGGTGCAGGCGTACGGGCCGGTGACGCGGTTGCCGCCGGCCGCGGTGATCTCGACGCCGTCGACCACCCCGGTGATCCGGAAGATGAGCAGGAACCGCTCACCGGGCACGGGCGGGGCGAGCCCGAGCAGCCGGCGCGGGCTGCGCCGTCCGAGGTTGTCGACGAGGTCGTAGCTGTAGGGCGCGACGCGCAGCTGCCCGAGCCACGGCCACACCGCGGGCGCCCCGGCGGCGACGTCGACCGCCCGCACCATCCGGCGGGACGGGGCGGGCACGTGCGCGCCGCACGGGTACGCCGCGGCCACCTCGTCGGGACGGGCGTTCCACACCCAGGGCAGCCGCACGCGGCCATCGTCGGCCACGGGACCGCGGCCCGCCCGCTCAGCCGTCGGAGGCGGCGTGCCCCGCCGTCGCGGCGCCGGTGTCCGACGGCTCCCCGACCGGGACGCACACCCCGGTCGGCTCGTCGCGCCCGCGCAGCGTGACCGGGTCCCCGTGCTCCCAGCGGCGCGCCTCGGGCCCCGCCGCGTCGACGGCGCGGGCGGCCGCCACGACCCGCCCGGGCACCGACTTCGCCAGCTCGGTGAGCCGGGCGGCCTCGTTCACCGGGTCGCCGATCACCGTGTACTCGTAGCGGCGCGGGTCGCCGATGTTGCCGGCGACGGCGTCGCCGGCGGAGACGCCGATGCCCGCCTCGATCTCGGGCATCTCCTCCGCGAGCCGCGCGCCGAGGCAGCGGGCGGCGGCCAGCGCGGCGCCGGGGGCGTCGTCGAGACCGAGCGGGGCGCCGAAGACGGCCAGCGCCGCGTCGCCCTCGAACTTGTTGATCCAGCCCCCGGACTGCTCGACGCACTCGACGACGACCCCGAAGAAGCGGTTCAGCACCGCCACGACCTCCTCCGGCGGGCGGCGGGCGGCCATGGTCGTCGAGCCGACGAGGTCGACGAACAGCACGGCGACCGGCCGGACCTCGCCGCCGAGCCGGATCTCGTCCCCGCGGGCGGACGCGGCCTCGGCGACGTCGCGCCCGACGTGGCGGCCGAACAGGTCACGGATCCGCTCCCGCTCCCGCAGGCCCTCCACCATGCTGTTCGTCCCCGCCTGCAGCTGCCCGAGCTCGGTGTTGTCGTACACGGGCACGCGCACGTCGAGCTCGCCGTCCTGCACCCGGGCCAGCGCGCGGCGCACCGTGAGCACCGGGTCGGCGATGGCGCGCGCCGCGCCGATGGTGGTGAGCAGGCCGGCCCCGATCGCGGTGCCGCCCAGCGCCAGCATGGTCACGCCGAGCTGGGTGGGCGACGCGTCGCCGAACACCAGGGCGACCAGCCCGGCCAGCATCAGCCCGGAGATCGGGACGGCGGTGCCCAGCGCCCAGAACCCGACCGAGCGCAGCATCACGCCGGTCACCAGCCGGCGTCGCCTCGGCGGGCGCCCGGACAGCACGCGCGCCGCCGCGCGCCGCAGCATCCGTTCGACCAGCAGGTAGGACAGCGCCGACGTCGTCACGCCGCCGATCAGCACGGTGGCGGTGACGGAGAAGCCCAGCCGGCCGGAGTAGCGCAGGTTGAGGAAGCAGAACAGGACCGCCGCGAGCACCCACAGCAGCGCGACCATGGACGAGATCCGGGCGGGCGCGCGGAGCACCAGCCGTCGTTCCTCCTCCTCCGGGTGGCGCGAGGAGCGCCCGACCGTCAGCCGCCGACGGCCGAACAGGATCCCGACCGGGACCGCGACCAGCAGGTAGCCGCCCAGCACGGCCAGGTTGACCAGCCGGATCTCGACGGCGTCGAGCAGCCGCTCGCGCGGCAGGACGAACGCCGCGATCACCAGCACGACGGCGGCGCCCCCGATGTTCGCGGCGGCGACGACGAGGGCGAGCAGCGCGCGGACAGGCAGGCCCACGACCGGGCGGCCGCGACGGGCGGGTCGGCGATCGGTCACGACCGCGGATCCTAGGCCGGACGGGTGATCCGCGCGGGTGGAGACCCGATCTCCACCCGGGGTCGGCCCGCGGGTGGATCCGCCGCGGGGGCCGCCGGGGGACCGTCGACGGGTCCGATCCGCCACGTCCGGAGGCCCGCATGAGCACCACGACGACACCGCACGCGCCGCGTCCGACGGCCGCCGCCCCGGCCCGGCGGACCGTGGTGCGCGACATCGTCCTGTCCCTGCTGGTCGACGCGGCGCTGCCGTACCTGGTCTATCTGGTGCTGACCGCCCGCGGCATGTCCGACGTCGCCGCACTCGCCTGGTCGGCGCTCCCGCCGGCGCTGCACGTCGCGGTGCAGGCGGTCCGGCACCGGCGGGTGGAACCGGTCGGGGTCGTCGTCCTGGTCACCGTCGCGGCCGGGCTGGCGACCTCGCTGCTCACCGGGGACGCGCGTCTCGCCGTCGCCCGCGACGCGGTCCAGAGCATCGGGTTCGCGCTGCTGCTGGGCGGGTCGCTGCTGCTCGGGCGACGGCCGCTGGTGTTCCACGTGTGCCGCTTCTTCGGCCGCGCGCAGCGCCCGGACCTCCCGGAGCTGATGGAGCGCCAGTGGGCCGCGAACCCGGTGTTCCGGCGGACCCTGCGCCGGGCGACGGCCGTGGCCGCGCTGGCGATGGTGGCCGAGGCGGCGCTGCGGGTCACGCTCGCCTACACCCTGGCCCCGGTGGTGGCCCTGCCGATCCTGTCGGTGCAGTCGGTCGTGGTGTGGACGGCGCTGTCGGCGCTGCTGGTGGTCGCCGTCAGGCGGGCGGTGCGGGCGGGGGCGTGAGCTCGGGCAGCGCGCGCAGCCGTTCCAGGTCCGCGGCGACGGCGGCGGCGTCGGCCTCGAACGCGGCGTCCGGCGCCCCGGGGGTGCGCCGGACGCCGAACACCACCTCGGCACCGTCGGGGTGCGGCACGACCCGCATCGGGTTGTGGAACCGCCGCCCGTCGGCGGTCAGCACCTCGTGGTCGAGCACGCCCCACGGGTTCTCCGCGGCGAACCGGATCTCGATCTCGCCCAGCGGGCCGCCGGGGACGAGCCAGCAGCCGTCGCGCTCGACGACGCGGTCCCCGACCCCGGCCGCCCACCGGGGCAGGTTCCGCGGGTCGCGGGCGACGGCGTAGACCGTCGCCGGCGGGGCCGCGACCACCACCGACACCCAGCGGGTCCCGCTCACGCCCGCAGCCCCGCCAGCCGCTCGGCGGCGCGTTCCAGCACGTCGTCGCGCTTGCAGAAGGCGAAGCGGACGTAGGGCCGGTACGCCTGCGCCCCCGCCGCGGAGGGGCAGAACACCGACACCGGCACCGCGGCGACCCCGCACAGCTCCGGGAGCCGCCAGGCGAGGTCGACGCCGTCCTCGACGCCGAGCGGGCGCGGGTCGGCGACGACGAAGTAGGTGCCGCGCGGGGTGAGCACGTCGAACCCGGCCGCGCGCAGGCCCTCGCTCAGCAGACCGCGCTTGCGGGTGAGGTCGGCGGTGAGCCCGGCGTAGTAGTCGTCGCCCAGCGCGAGCGCGGAGGCCACGGCGGGCTGCAGCGGCGCGCCGCCGTGGAAGGTGAGGAACTGCTTGACCGCACGCGGCGCGGCGACGAGCTCCGGCGGGCCGTGCACCCAGCCGACCTTCCAGCCCGTCACCGAGAACGTCTTGCCGGCCGAGGAGATGGTGAGGGTGCGGTCGGCGAGGCCGGGCAGGCTCGCCATCGGGACGTGCTCGGCGTCGTCGAACACCATGTGCTCGTAGACCTCGTCGGTGACGACGACCGCGTCGTGCGCGGTCGCGAGCTCCCCGATCCGGGTCAGCTGCGCCCGGGTGAGGACGGCGCCGGTCGGGTTGTGCGGGGTGTTGACCAGCACCACCCTCGTGCGGTCGGAGAACGCGGCGGCCAGCTCGTCGTCGTCGAACCCGAAGGCGGGCGGGTGCAGCGCGACGGTGCGCAGCGTCGCCCCGGCCAGCGCGACGGACGCGGCGTAGGAGTCGTAGGCGGGCTCGAACGCGACGACCTCGTCGCCGGGCCCGCAGAGCCCGAGCAGGGTGGCGGCGATCGCCTCGGTCGCCCCCGTGGTGACGACGACGTCGGCCGGGTCGACCGTCCGTCCGTACCAGCGGCGCTGGTGCTCGGCGACGGCCTCGCGCAGCGCGGGGACACCCGGACCGGGCGGGTACTGGTTCAGGCCGCGCTCGGTGATGTTGGCGGCGGCGTCGGTCAGCAGGGTGGCGGGCCCGTCGGTGTCGGGGAAGCCCTGGCCGAGGTTGATCGCCCCGGTCTCGACCGCCAGGCGGGAGATCTCGGTGAAGATCGTCGAGGTGAACGGGCGCATGCGCTCGACCAGCATGGCCCGACCCTACGGAACGCCCCGGTGTGCGGGGGGCGCAGTTCCTGATCGAGGCGCTGCGCTGCCCCGTGCCGGCCCGCGCGTGCGGTGGGTTCCACCGCCGGCCGGGCGAGCTACCGGTGTGCGAGGGGGATCAGTCGAGCCCGCGGACGATGTGCGTCTCGTCGTCGTGCTCGTCGATCTCGGTGCGGGTGTCGGTGTCCATGACTGCCTCCTGGAAACGGCGGATGACGAATGGTGGACGTAGTAGAGGACGTCCGTCATCGCAAAAACGTTGCTGTACCGGCCTGTGGACCGATCCAGAACCACCCGACCGGGTGAGTGGGACCTCCCCACCCGGTCGGGTCGTCGTGGTGCACGTCCCCGGTCTACCCGCCGATCCGGCCGACGAGGTGGACCTTTTCCACGTCCTTGGCGCTGCGCAGGGCCAGCCCCCACGCGCCGTCGGCGCCGTGCGACGTGACGAGCTCGGCGCGCGCCGGCAGCAGCACGGGCTTGCGGAACACGACGTCGTAGGTGCAGGCGTCGGGCACCCGCCCCTCCAGTGCCGCGGCCGCGTGCGCCGCGGTCCACATGCCGTGCGCGATGGCGCGGGGGAAGCCCATCGCCCGCGCCGTCAGCGGGTGCAGGTGGATCGGGTTGACGTCGCCGGACACCGCCGCGTAGCGCCGCCCGATGTCACCGGGGACCCGCCACAGCGCGCCCGCCGGACCGGTCGGCACCGGGGGCTCGGGGATGTCCGGCCCGGCCGCGCCCTCGGGGGCCCTCGCCCCGCGGGCGAGGTAGGTGCTGCGCCCGGACCACACCGTCTCCCCGCCGGCGGAGACCTCGCCGATCAGGTCGACCTGCGCGCCCTTGGGGTGAGGGGTGAACCGGTCGGCCCACACCCGCACGTCGAGCGTCTCGCTCGGAGCGACCGCCCGGTGCACGGTGATCCGGTTGGCGACGTGCACCAGCCCGGGCAGCGGCAGCGGGAACGACCGGCCGGCCATGAGCACGACCTGCAGCGGGAACGTGAGCATGTGCGGGTAGGTCACCGGCAGCGCGGTGCCGACGCGGAACCCGCAGACGCGGGCGTAGTCGGCCAGGTGCGCCGGGTCGACCGTCACGCCGCGGCGGACCAGCTCGGTCGCGGGCAGCGACCGGCCGGTGCCGCCGGGCAGCGCGGCCCGGGCCGCCGCCGAGGCGTAGTACGGCCCCAGCGACGGCGGCCCGGCCAGCTCGGTGACCGTCCGCTGTGCGACGGCGGTCATCAGGCCCCCAGCATCGACTGGCCGCAGACGCGCACGACCTGGCCGTTGAGCCCGCCGGACTCGGCGCGCCCGAACCACCCGATCGCCTCGGCGACGTCCACCGGGAGCCCGCCCTGCTTGAGCGAGTTGATCCGGCGGCCGCCCTCGCGGGTGGCGACGGGCATCTTCGCCGTCATGTCGGTCTCGATGAACCCGGGCGCGACGGCGTTGATCGTCGCCCCGCGCTCGGCGAAGCGCGGGGCCAGCGCGCGGACCATCCCGATCACGCCGGCCTTGGAGGCGGCGTAGTTGGTCTGGCCGCGGTTGCCCGCGATGCCCGACTGCGACGACACGCAGACCACGCGGCCCGCCTCGTGCAGCGGGGAGCCCTTCGCCAGCAGCGCCTCGTTGATCGTCAGCTGGGCGCCCAGGTTGACGGCGAGGACGGAGTCCCAGCGGTCGGAGGTCATGTTCGCGAGCAGCTTGTCGCGGGTGATGCCCGCGTTGTGCACCACGACGTCGACGCCGCCGTGGCGGTCGGCCAGGTGGCCGAGCAGCCGGTCGGCCGCGTCGGGGGCGGTGATGTCGAGCTGCAGCGCGACGCCGCCGGTGCGGTTCGCGGTGCGGGCCAGCCCCTCCCCGGCCGCCGGGATGTCGACGGCGACGATGCTCGCGCCGTCGCGGGCCAGGGTGTCGGCGATGGCCGCGCCGATGCCCCGGGCCGCCCCGGTGACGACGGCGACCCGCCCGGCCAGCGGCTGCTCCTCGGCGCGCGGGTCGTCGACCTCGCCCGGCTCGCGCGGGGTGCCCACCGGCGCGGACACGTGCGCGACCTGCCCGTCGACGTAGGCCGAGCGGGCCGAGAGGAAGAACCGGACCGAGGAGTCGATCGCGGCCGGGGTGACGTCGGCGGCGACGACGAGCAGGTTCGCCGTCGCGCCGAACCGCAGCTCCTTGCCGATCGAGCGGACGAGACCGTCGAGCGACTGGGCGACCGCGGCCGCCTCCGCACCGGACGCCTCGCCCGGCTCGGCGCCGATGAGCAGCACCCGGCCCGAGGGGCCGAGCCGCTTCACCGCGGGGGTGAGGAGCTGCTGGGCGGCGGCGAGGTCGGCCAGCGTCGTCGCCCCGGACAGGTCGAGGACGACGCCGTGCAGCTTCTCCTCGCCCGCCGCGGCGAGCGCGGGCACGCCGTGGCTCTCGACGAACGCGGTGACGGCCTTCGCGAAGCGGCCCTCCCCCACCGACGCGACGAGGACGGGTCCCGCCAGCAGCGGGTCGCCCGGCCGGTGCCGGCGCAGGGTCGGCACCGTGGGCAGTCCCAGCTGCTTGGCGATTCCGGTGTTGGACAGGGTGGCCAGGAGATCGCTCATGCCTTCTTCGCCTCCAGGATCGCGACGACGCCCTGGCCGCCGGCGGCGCAGATCGAGATCAGGCCGCGCTGGTCCTTCTTCTCGGTGTCGGCCTTCTCCCGCAGCAGCTTCGCGAGGGTGGCGACGATCCGCCCGCCGGTCGCGGCGAACGGGTGCCCCGCGGCGAGCGAGGAGCCGGCGACGTTGAGCTTCGTGTCGTCGACGGCGCCCAGCGGCGCGTCGAGGCCCAGGCGCTCCTTGCAGAAGCGCGGGTCCTCCCAGGCCTTGCGCTGCACGCACACGACCGAGGCGAACGCCTCGTGGATCTCGTACAGGTCGAAGTCCTGCAGGGACAGGCCGTTGCGCTCGAGCATCCGCGGGACGGCGAACACCGGCGCGGTGAGCAGCCCGTCCGGGCCGTGCACGTAGTCCACGGCCGAGGTCTCGGCGTCGACGACGTGGGCCAGCACCGGCAGCTTGTGCTCGGCGGCCCACTCGTCGGAGCCGAGCAGGACCAGGGCGGCACCGTCGGTCAGCGGGGTCGAGTTGCCCGCGGTCATGGTGGCGTCCGGGCCCTTGCCGAACACCGGCTTGAGCTTCGCGAGCTTCTCGACCGAGGAGTCGGCGCGCAGGTTGTCGTCCCGGGTCAGCCTCAGGTACGGCGTGACCAGGTCGTCGAAGAAGCCGCGGTCGTAGGCGGCGGCCAGGTTGTGGTGGCTGCGCGCGGTCAGCTCGTCCTGCTCGGTGCGGCCGATGCCCCACTCCAGCGCGGTGCGCGCCGCGTGCCCACCCATCGACAGGCCGGTGCGCGGCTCGGAGTTCTCCGGGATGTCCGGGACGATCTGGCCCGGCCGCAGCTGCCCGACCAGCTTGAGCCGGTCCACCGCCGTCTTCGCGGCGTTGAGCTTGACCAGCACGCGGCGCAGGTCGTCGTTGAGCGCGATCGGCGCGTCGGACGCGGTGTCCACGCCGCCGGCCACGCCGGACTCGATCTGGCCGAGCGCGATCTTGTTGGCGACGGCGATGGTCGCCTCGAGGCCGGTGCCGCAGGCCTGCTGCACGTCGTAGGCCGCGGTGGCCGGGTCCAGCCGGGAGCCGAGGACGGCCTCGCGGGTCAGGTTGAAGTCGCGCGAGTGCTTGAGCACGGCGCCGGCCACGACCTCGCCCAGCCGCTCGCCGGCCAGCCCGAAGCGGGCCACCAGACCGTCGAGCGTGGTGGTGAGCATGTCGAGGTTGGAGGCGCTCGCGTAGGCACCGTTGGCCCGCGCGAACGGGATGCGGTTGCCGCCGATGACGGCGGCGCGCCGGGTGCTGGCTGGCATGGGGGTCGTCCCTCCTACGGATCGGTCCCGCCCCACCCGATCGGGGTGGCCGCGCTGCGCGCGGCCCCCGGCGGGCGGAGCATCGGTTCGTGGTGCTCGTCGCGACCACGGGGTAGCCGGTACTCAAGGTACACGGTACTATGGGTTTCGTGAAGGTCGGACGGGACAAGCGCGACAGCCGCTGGGACGCCCACCGCGAGCAGCGGCGGGTCGCCCTGGTCGGCTCGGCCATCGGGGCCATCCGCCGCGAGGGCGCGGGTATCGGCATGGACGAGATCGCCGCGTCGGCCGGCACCAGCAAGACCGTGATCTACCGGCACTTCGGGGACCGGGCCGGCCTCTACACCGCGATCTGCGAGTCGGTGGCCGGGGTCCTGCTCGCCGAGGTCCGGCGGGCCACCGCCGAGGCGTTGTCGGACTCCGGGCGCGGCCCGCGCTCCGCGGTCGCCGCCGGCATCGACGCCTACCTCCGGCTGATCGAGATCGACCCGGAGCTCTACCGGTTCGTCGTCCGCCGCCCGCTGCTCACCCAGGGCGCCGGCCGGCGCGCCCCGGCCACCACCGACGGCGGGCACGACCCGGTCAACGACCTGGTGACCGTGATCGGCGACGAGGTGGCGGCCGTGATCGGCGGCACCCTGACGACTACCGGCGAGGGCCCCGGCCACACCGACGACCACACGGACGACGCCGACCGGCGGGCCGCGGCCCGCATCTGGGGCCACGCGGTCGTCGGACTCGTCCGCGGCGCGGCCGACGACTGGCTCGCCCGCCCCGACGGCACCCCGCGGGAGCGGATCGCCGCCCATCTCACCGACCTGGCCTGGTCCGGACTCTCCGGCCTGGCATCGCACGTGCAGGAGGTTCCGCAGTGAACGCCCAGACCCGCACCCTGCCCACCCCCGACCGCATCCCGGCGGAGACCCTCCGCACGGTCGTCGACGGCCGGTGGGCCCGCGTCCGACAGGAGACCCGCGAGCAGCTCGCGGCCAACGCCGACATGCGCGCCGACCCCGACCTCTCCTCCGCGGACTACCGCGCCCGCATCACCGACTCGCTGAAGTTCCTGACCTCCTCGGGCCGCCCGCACACCGGGTTCGACCCGGCCGTCGGCGGCGAGGGCGACGTCGGCGGCGTCGTCACCGCGTTCGCCATGCTCGCCTACGGCGACCTGTCGCTGCTGGTCAAGGCCGGGGTCCAGTGGGGCCTGTTCGGCGGGGCGGTGCAGGTGCTCGGCACCGAGCGCCACCACGAGCAGTACCTGCGGAAGATCATCGACGGCGAGCTGCTCGGCTGCTTCGCGATGACCGAGTCCGGCCACGGCTCGGACGTGCAGCACCTGCACACCACCGCGACCTACGACGCCGCGGCGGGCGAGTTCGTCGTCCACACCCCCTACCCGCAGGCCCGCAAGGAGTACATCGGCAACGCCGCGCGCGACGGCCGGATGGCGGTCGTGTTCGCCCAGCTGATCACCGGCGACGAGCGGCCCGGGGTGCACGCCTTCCTGGTGCCCCTGCGCGACAACGACGGCCGGCCGCTGCCGGGCGTGCAGATCGGCGACGACGGCCGCAAGGCCGGGCTCAACGGCGTCGACAACGGACGGCTGGCCTTCGACCACGTCCGCATCCCGCGCGAGAACCTGCTCAACCGCTTCGCCGACGTCGCCGAGGACGGCACGTACTCGTCGGCGATCGAGAACGAGACCGCCCGGTTCTTCACCATGCTCGGCACGCTGGTCCGCGGCCGGATCTCGGTCGCGGGCGGCGCCGGCGGGGCCGCGCAGAAGGCCCTGGCCCTGGCCGTGCGCTTCGGCGAGCGGCGCCGCCAGTTCGCGAACCCGGCGACCGGCGAGGAGATCGCCGTCCTGGACTACCTGGCCCACCAGCAGAAGCTGCTGCCCGCGCTGGCGACCACGTTCGCCCTGCACTTCACCCAGGACGACCTGGTGAAGCGCATGCACGACGTCCAGGCCCCGGGTGCGGGCCCGGTCGGGGCCCGCGAGCAGCGCACCCTGGAGCAGTCCGCCGCCGGGATCAAGGCGATCGCGACCTGGCACGCCACGCACACCATCCAGACCTGCCGGGAGGCCTGCGGCGGCGCCGGCTACCTGGAGGAGAACCTGCTGCCCGCGCTCAAGGCGGACACCGACGTGTTCACGACCTTCGAGGGCGACAACACGGTGCTGCTGCAGCTGCTGGCCAAGGAGCTGCTGTCCGACTACGGCCGCACGATCAAGAAGGGCAACCCGCTCGAGATCGCGCCGCTGCTGGGCCGTCAGCTCGCCGGGGTGCTCGCCGAGCGGACCGGGGCCGCGTCGCTGACCCGGCGCCTCCCGTTCCGCGGGATCGACCTGACCGACCGCAGGCGCCGTCGCGAGCTGCTGGCCGTGCGTCGCGAGGACACCCTCGCCGCCACGATCCGCAGCCTCGCGCCCGCGATGCGCCGGGGCGCCGACGAGTTCGCCGTGTTCAACTCCGCGCAGGACCTGCTGCTGGTCGCCGCGCGGGCGCACGTCGACACGCTCGTCGAGCGGTCCTTCGCCGACAAGCTGGCGACCGTCGACGACCCGGCGGTGCGCGGCCTGCTGGAGCGGGTGTACGACCTGCACGTGCTGAGCGTGATCGACCGCGAGCGGGCCTGGTACCTGGAGACCGGGCGGCTCACCGCGGCCGAGTCGCGATCGATCCGGCCGGTGGTCAACGGGCTGTGCACCGAGCTGCGTCCGTACGCGCGCACGCTGGTCGACGCCTTCGGCGTCCCGGAGGAGTGGCTGGCCTGCCCGATGCTCGACGACGAGGCCTGGGCGCCCGCGCCGGGCCGTCCGGCCCAGCCGCTGGCCGACCAGGTCGAGGCGGGCTGACCGCAGCGGTGGCCGCCGGGCTCCGGTCCGGCGGCCACCGCCGTCCCGAAACCTGGACATCTAATATCCGGGATGTGTAGTGTCCGGGTCATGCGGATGGGGCAGGGAGTCGAGTGGGCACTGCACTGCTGCCTGAACCTGGCCTGGGTCGGCGCGCCGGTGCCCGGGGCCCGGCTGGCCGGCCACTACGACCTGCCCGCCGCGTACCTGAACAAGCAGCTGCAGGCGCTGGTCCGGGCCGGGATCTGCGACTCGGTCCCCGGGCCGCGCGGCGGCTTCCGGCTGGCCCGCGAGCCCGGCGCGGTGTCGCTGCTCGACGTCGTCGTCGCGCTGGAGGGGCCGGAGGAGGCGTTCCGCTGCACGTCGATCCTCGGCGCCGCCCCGGGCGGCGACCCCGCCGCCGACTACTCCGGCAGCTGCGCGATCTCGCTGTCCATGCGCTCGGCCGAGCTGGCCTGGCGCCGTGAGCTGGCCGCGCGCTCGCTGGCCGACGTCGCCGCCGACGTCGTCCGCCACGCCCCGGACGCGCCGCAGCGCGTGCGGGCCGCACTCGCACCGTGACCGACACGAGGGAGAACGCCGTGGAACCGCGCATCACCCGCCCCTACGCCCACGTCCCGGAGAGCTACCGCGCGCTGGCCGCGCTGGAGGCCTCCACCCGCGACGACGACGCCCTCCCGCACGCCGTGCAGGAGCTGGTCCGGCTGCGGGCCTCCCAGCTCAACGGCTGCGGGTTCTGCGTCGACATGCACTCCCACGACGCGCTGGCCGCGGGCGAGCGCACCGAGCGGCTGTTCGCCGTCGCCGCGTGGCGGGAGGCGCCGTGGTTCACCCGCCAGGAGCGGGCCGCGCTGGCGCTGACCGAGGAGGTCACCCGGCTCGCCGACCGGCCCGACGCCGTGCCGGACGCCGTCTGGGACGAGGCCGCCGCCGTCTTCGACGAGCCGGCGCTGACCCTGCTGGTCGTCACGATCGCGACGATCAACGCCTGGAACCGCATCAGCGTCGCCACCCGGCAGGTCGCGGGCAGCCACCGGCGGGCCACGACCCCGGCCTGATCACACTCGGGTGGCGCCGGCGTCGCGGCGGGCGCACCGTTGTGATCGGGTGGGACCGACCGTCCCGATGCAGCAGCAGGACAGCAGTGAGGTGTGCCGTGAGCGTTTCCCCGATCCATCCTCCGGTCGACGACGAGGAGCCGGAGCTCCGCGTCACCGGACGGAAGACCGCGGCCGCGGGGGCCACCGCGGTGGCGGTGTCGATGAAGCGCTCGCTCGCCGAGCAGGGCGTGGTGAAGACCGCGAAGAACCTGCTGTCGATGAACCAGGTCGACGGGTTCGACTGCATGAGCTGCGCGTGGCCGGACCCGGCCCCGGGCGAGCGGCACACCGCGGAGTTCTGCGAGAACGGCGCGAAGGCGGTGTCCTGGGAGGGCGACCGCCGGCGCGTCACCCCGGAGTTCTTCGCCGAGCACTCGATCGACGACCTGCGCGGGCGCAGCGCGCACTGGCTGGAGAGCCAGGGGCGGCTGACCCACCCGATGGTCCGCCGCGCCGGCGGCACGCACTACGAGCCGATCTCGTGGGACGACGCGTTCGGCCTGGTCGGTGAGCACCTGCGGGGGCTCGCGAGCCCCGACGAGGCGGTGTTCTACACCTCGGGCCGCGCCTCCAACGAGGCCGCGTTCGTCTACCAGCTGTTCGCCCGCGCCTACGGCACCAACAACCTGCCCGACTGCTCGAACATGTGCCACGAGTCGACCTCGGTCGGGCTCGCGGAGGCCATCGGTGTCGGCAAGGGCTCGGTCTCGCTGCAGGACATGCACGACACCGACCTGATCGTGATCTCCGGGCAGAACCCGGGCACCAACCACCCGCGGATGCTGTCCGCGCTGGAGATCGCGAAGAAGAACGGGGCACGGATCCTCGCGGTCAACCCGCTGCCCGAGGCCGGCCTGTTCAAGTTCGACAACCCGCAGACCCCGCGCGGCATGGCCGGCCTCGGCACCCACCTGGCCGACGAGTTCCTGCAGATCCGCAGCGACGGCGACCTCGCGCTCTGGCAGGCGTTCGGGCACCTGCTGCTCGCCGCCGAGGACCGCGCCCCCGGCACCGTGCTCGACCGCGACTTCATCGAGCGCCACACCGACGGCTTCGAGGCCTACGCCGCGCACGTCAAGGACCTCGACCGCGACGCCGTCGTCGCCGCGACCGGGCTCGAGTGGGGCGCCATCGAGCGCGCCGCGGAGATGCTCGCGACCTCGGAGCGGATCGTGAACTGCTGGGCGATGGGCATCACCCAGCACCGCAACGCCGTCGCGACCATCAAGGAGATGGTCAACGTCACCCTGCTCCAGGGCATGATCGGCAAGCCGGGCGCGGGCCTGTGCCCGGTCCGCGGCCACTCCAACGTGCAGGGCGACCGCACGATGGGCATCTGGGAGAAGGTCGCCGACAGCTTCCTCGACTCGATCCGCGACGAGTTCGGCTTCGAGCCGCCGCGCGAGCACGGCTACGACTCCATCGCCTCGGTCCAGGCGATGGCCGAGGGCCGCGCGTCGGTCTTCGTCGGCCTCGGCGGCAACTTCTCGCAGGCCATGTCCGACACCGGCGTCACCGAGCCCGCGCTGGAGCGGTGCGCGCTCACCGTGCAGATCTCGACGAAGCTGAACCGCTCGCACCTGGTCGCGGGCACCGACGCGCTCATCCTGCCCGCGCTCGGGCGCACCGAGAAGGACCTGACCGGCGGCCGGGTGCAGCGGATCACCGTCGAGGACTCGATGTCGGCGGTGCACGCCTCGCACGGCCGCTCCGAGCCGGCGAGCGAGCACCTGCGCTCCGAGGTCGACATCCTGTGCGGCATCGCCCGGGCCACGCTCGGCGCGGACCACCTCGTCCCCTGGGGCGACTTCGCCGCCGACTACGACCGCATCCGCGACCGGATCGGCCGCGTCGTGCCCGGCTGCGAGGCCTACACCGAGAAGGTCGCCCGCTCCGGCGGGTTCACCCTGGCCCACCCGCCGCGCGACAGCCGGACCTTCCCGACCGACTCCGGCAAGGCGGAGTTCACGGTCAGCCCGCTGCAGGTCGCGACGCTGCCCGAGGGGCGGCTCGTGCTGCAGAGCCTGCGCAGCCACGACCAGTTCAACACCACGATCTACGGCCTGGACGACCGCTACCGCGGCATCCACTCCGGCCGCCGGGTCGTGTTCATCTCCCCCGCCGACCTGCGCGAGCTCGGGTTCGCCGACGGCGACCGGGTGAACCTGGTCGGCGAGTGGACCGACGGCGTGGAGCGGCGCGCGGACGACTTCCGGCTGGTGTCCTACTCGACGCCGAAGGGCTGCATCGCCGCGTACTACCCGGAGACCAACCCGCTGATCCCGCTCGACTCCTTCGCCGAGGCGTCGCGCTGCCCGACGTCGAAGTGGGTCGTCGTGCGGCTGGAGCCCGCCACGGCGTGACCGTGGTCACCCGGCCGATGAGGCCGGGCCGGAATCGTCGTCACCCCTCGTGAGGTTGCACCGTTCGGCCACACGAGGGGGGACACACCGGTGACCACCACTGCCGTCGCGGCTCCGAGCCGGGTGCGGATCGCACTGATCCTGGGCGCGCTGATCGCGCTCGGACCGCTGACCATCGACACCTACCTGCCCGCGCTGCCCGACGTCGGACGCGACCTGGGCGCGTCCGAGCCGGTCGTGCAGCTGACCCTGACCGGGACGCTGGCCGGGCTCGCGCTCGGCCAGGTCCTGATCGGCCCGCTTTCCGACGCGTGGGGCCGCCGCCTGCCGCTGCTCGCGGGCACCGCCGTGCACGTGCTCGCCTCGGCTCTCGTCGCGCTCGCGCCGAGCATCGAGGTGCTCGCGGTGCTGCGGGTGCTGCAGGGCGTCGGGGCCTCGGCCGGGGCGGTGATCGGCCTCGCCGTGGTGCGGGACCTGTTCACCGGGCGCGCCGCGGCGACCATGCTCTCGCGGCTCATCCTGGTCATGGGCGCCTTCCCGGTGCTCGCCCCGACCCTCGGCGCGGCCCTGCTGAACTGGGTGTCCTGGCGCGGGGTGTTCCTGTTCCTGGCCGGCTACGGCGTGGTCATGCTGGCCGTGGTGACGGCCGGCCTGCCCGAGACGCTGCCGCCGTCGCGACGCCGGTCGGCCCGGTTCGGGCCGACGCTGCGGACCTACGGCGGGCTGCTGCGCGACCGGACCTTCGTCGGGCTCGTGCTCGTCGCCGGGCTCGCGATGGGCGCGCTGTTCAGCTACGTCTCCGGTGCCGCGTACGTCTACCAGCAGCAGTTCGGGATGGACCAGCAGACGTTCGGGATCGCCTTCGGCGCGGGCGCGATCTGGCTGGTCGTCGGCACCCAGCTCAACCCGGTGCTGCTGCGCCGGTTCGAGCCGCGGCAGGTCATGACCGTCGCCGTCGCGGCCGGGGTGGCGGTCGGCGCGGTGCTCGCGCTGCTCACCGTCACCGGCACCGGCGGGCTGCCCGCCGTGCTCGCCGGGGTGTGGTCGCTGCTGCTGGCGTGCGGGTTCGTCCTGCCCAACGCCCCGGCGCTCGCGCTGGCCCGGCACGGCGAGTCCGCCGGGACGGCGTCGGCGCTGCTCGGGTCGCTGCAGTTCGGCCTCGGTGCCGCCACCTCCCCGGTGGTGGGGCTGCTCGGCAACGACGCGGCCGGGATGGGCCTGGCCATGTTCGGCGCGATCGCGCTCGCCGGGATCGCACTGGTCGCCGTCGTCCGGCCGCGGACGCTGCCCGACGTCAACGACGATCCCGCCATCGCTTGACCTGAACTCAGCTTCACCTCCTAGCGTCCCGGGCATGGATGCGACCATCTGGACGGCCCTGCGCACCGCGAGCGAGGAACCGGGCGTGCGCCGCCGCCCGGCCGGGGAGACGGCCCGGCGGGTGCTGGCCTTCGCCCGCCCGCACCGGCGGCGGATCGCGGCGTTCCTCGCGGTGTCCACGGTGGCCGCCGTGCTGACCGTCGCGGTGCCGCTGCTGGCCGGGCGGGCCACCGACGCGGTGACGACCGGCGCCCCGCTGGGGCACCTGGCGCTGCTGGCGGCGGCGATGGCGGTCGTCGCGCTGACCGAGGCCGCCCTGTCGATGCTGACCCGCTGGTACTCCGCGCACCTCGGCGAGGGGCTGATCCTGCAGCTGCGGACCACGGTGTTCGACCACGTGCAGCGGATGCCGGTGGCGTTCTTCACCCGGACCCGGACCGGCGCGCTGGTCTCCCGGCTGAACTCCGACGTGCTGGGCGCGCAGCGGGCGTTCTCCGACACCCTCGCCGGTGTCGTGTCGAACACCGTCGTGCTGCTGCTGACGCTCGGCGCGATGCTGGTCATCTCGTGGCCGGTGACGCTGCTGGTGACGCTGCTGCTGCCGTTGTTCCTGGTCCCCGCCCGGCTGATGGGACGGCGCCTGGCCGCGCTGCAGCGCGCGGCGGCCGACCACAACGCCGCGATGAGCACCCGGATGACCGAGCGGTTCTCCGCACCCGGCGCCACCCTGGTCACCCTGTTCGGACGTCCGGAGCGCGAGTCGGCGGCGTTCGCCGAGCGCGCCGACCGGGTCCGGGCGATCGGGGTCCGCTCGGCGATGCTGCAGTGGACGTTCGTGACCGCGCTGACGCTGGCGTCGTCGCTGGCCGTGGCGGTCGTGTACGGCGTCGGGGGCGGGTTCGCGCTGGCCGGCACGCTGTCGGCGGGCGACGTCGTGTCGCTCGCGCTGCTGCTCACCCGCCTCTACCAGCCGCTGACGGCGCTGGCCGGGGCCCGGATGGAGCTCATGACCGTGCTCGTCAGCTTCGAGCGGGTGTTCGAGGTCCTCGACCTGGAACCGATGGTCGCCGACCCGCCGTCGCCGCGGGCGCTCCCGGCCGGCCCGGTCGGCGTCACGTTCGACCGGGTGTCGTTCGCCTACCCGACCGCCGAACAGGTGTCGCTGGCGTCGCTGGAGGAGGTGGCGGTGCTCGACACCCGCGGCGGCGAGCAGGTGCTGCACGAGGTGTCGTTCCACGCGGCGCCCGGCGCGGTCGTGGCGCTGGTCGGCTCCTCGGGCGCGGGGAAGTCGACGGTGGCGCAGCTGCTCGCCCGGCTCTACGACGCCGGCTCGGGCGCGGTCCGCATCGGCGGCGTCGACGTCCGGGAGCTGTCGCTGGACGCGGTGCACCGGGCGGTGGGGTTCGTGACCCAGGACGGTCACCTGCTGCACGACACCGTCGCGGAGAACCTGCGGATCGCGGCGCCCGGGGCGAGCGACGCGCAGCTGTGGGACGCCCTGCGCCGGGCCCGGCTCGACGGGCTGGTCGCCTCCCTGCCCGACGGGCTCGGCACCGTCGTCGGGGAGCGCGGGTACCGGCTGTCGGGCGGGGAGCGCCAGCGGATGACGATCGCGCGGGTATTGCTGGCCCGGCCGCGGATCGTCGTGCTCGACGAGGCCACCGCCAGCCTGGACACGACCTCGGAGGCGGCCGTGCAGGCGGCGCTGGCCGAGGCGCTGGAGGGACGGACGGCGGTCGTCATCGCGCACCGGCTGTCCACGGTCCGCGACGCCGACGAGATCCTCGTGCTCGAGCACGGCCGGATCGTCGAGCGCGGCGACCACGACTCCCTGCTCGCCCGCGACGGCCGCTACGCCGAGCTGTGGGCCGCCCCGCGGCTCGTGGGCCCGGCCGCGGTCCCCGGCACCGCGCCGCACGCGGGAGCGGCGCGGCCGCCTACCGGAAGTCCTCCGGTGACACCTCGTCGATGAACTCGCGGAACTGCCGCATCTGCTGCTCCGGCGGGGCCTCGGGCGCCCCGGCCGCGGCGGCGCGGGCCTGGGCGGCGGCGCCGGTGGTGTCGTCGCCGTCGGGCGGCAGGACGTCGTCGACGGCCTGGCCGACCTCGTCGAGGACGTGCTCGGCCATGCCGATCGGCAGCCGCTCGCGCACGGCGAGTGCGAGCGCGTCGGACGGGCGGACGGCGAGGCGGGTGTCGCCGTCGAAGACGAGCTCGGCGGTGTAGACGCCGTCCACGAGGTCGGAGATCTCGACCCGCTCCAGGCTCCTGCCGAGCACCTCGACGACCGGGAGCAGCACGTCCTGGGTCAGCAGGACGGTGCCGGGGGCGTCGGCGTCGGCGTCGGTGCGGGGGCCGGCCGCGATGACCTCGGCCTGTTGCGGGCGCAGGAAGACCGGCACGCACCGGTCCCCGTCGGCCTCGCCGAGCAGCAGGACCGGCTGCCGCGAGCGGGCGTGCACGATCAGGCGCAGGACGTGCATCGTCCGGGTCATCGACCCAGTGTCCCCCGCCGCACCGGGTGACGGAAGTCTCATAACGAGACGGCGTCAGCCCCTGGCGAGCCACGGCATGGTCGTCGCCGCCACGGTGAGGAACTGGACGTTGGCCTCCGGCGGCAGCCCGGCCATGTAGACGACGGCGTCCGCGACGTGGCGCACGTCGAACGTCGCCTCCGGCGCGACGGTGCCGTCGGCCTGCGTCGCCCCGGTCGCGATGCCCGCCGTCATCTCGGTGGCGGCGTTGCCGATGTCGATCTGCCCACAGGCGATGCCGAAGCGCCGGCCGTCGAGCGACAGCGACTTCGTCAGCCCGGTGACCGCGTGCTTGGTGGCGGTGTAGGGCGCGCTGCCCGGCCGCGGGACGTGCGCGGAGATCGACCCGTTGTTGATGATCCGCCCGCCCTGCGGGTCCTGCCGGCGCATCGCGCCGAACGCGGCGCGCGCGCAGAGGAACGAGCCGGTCAGGTTGACCGCGACCGCGGCCTGCCAGTCCTCGACGGAGATCTCGTCGACGGTGCCGCCCGCGCCGAAGGACCCGGCGTTGTTGACGAGCAGGTCCACCCGGCCCCAGCGGTCGCGGACCGCGTCGAACAGGGCGTCGACCGAGCCGGGGTCGGTGACGTCGGCGGCGACGGTCAGCACCGTGTCCGCGGGACGACCGGCGGCGACCTCGTCGAGCTTCGGGCGTCGGCGCCCGGCGAGGGCGACCCGCCAGCCGGCGTCGAGCAGCCCGCCGGTCACCGCCGCCCCGATGCCCGACCCGGCCCCGGTCACCACCGCCACACCGCTCATGGCCACCACCCTGTCACGGCCCGCCCCTCGACGACCCCACGTCGGCGCGGTTCGATCGTCGGTGTGGACGCGGCACGGGTCGACGCCGGGGGCGGCTGGGACAGCGCCGCCGTGCTGGTGGACGGGGTGTGGCTGGAACGCACCGCCCGCCGTCCCGACGTGGAGCCGTGGCTGCGGACCGAGACCCGGCTGCTGCCGTGGCTGGCGCCGCGGCTCCCGCTGCCCGTCCCCGTGCCGCACGTGGTGGGCGAGGACCCGCTGGTCGTGCGGCACCGGGTGCTGCCGGGCGAGCCGGTCACCGCGCCGGGCCCGGCCCTCGGGGCGGCGCTGGGCCGGTTCCTGCGGGCGCTGCACGCCGTCCCCGTCGCCGGCGCCGTCGCGCGTGGCGTCCCGGGGCCCGAGGACAACCGGGCGCTGCGGGCCGCGGCCCTGGCGCGGTTCCGCGGACCGGTCGCCGACCTGCTGCCCGGCCGGCTGCGCGGGCCGGTGGCGGCACTCTGCGACCGGCTGGCCGTGGCGCCGGTGGACACCCTGGTGCACGGCGACCTGAACCCCGACCACCTGCTCGTCGACGCCGCGGGCCGGCTGACCGGCGTCATCGACTGGAGCGACAGCCGCGCCGGGGACCCGGCCAAGGACCTGGCCTGGGCGCTGGTCGCGGCCCCGCGCGGGTGCGCCGACGCCGTGGCCGCCACCTACGGCGTCACCCCCGCGCTGCGGGCCCGGGCCGGGGACTGGCACCGGGCCGGGCCGCTGTTCGCCGTCGCGTTCGGCCTCGACACCGGCGACGACGGACTGGTCCGGGCCGGGTGCGCCGACGCCGCCCGGCTGCTCACCGCCTGAGCAGCGGGAGCCGGGGATGCCGTCGTCTGCGGCGGTCTAGGACGGGCACGAGACAGCCCGAGACAGTGCTCGACCGGGCTGCGGACGCACACGATCGCGCTCTCTACGGTTGTCTCGGATCAGCGCGAGACGACACCAGACAACGGCATCGTGCCGGCGATGCCGCCCTCTACTCTTCTCTCCGGACGCCGCTAGACAGCGCGATACGGAGCGAGGGGGCGCGGCCATACCGTCGACTACCGCTGTCTACGGTCGCCGCGATACACCCGGATACGCGGCGATCGATCCGCTCGACTCCCCTTCTCTCGGCCGCGTCGTCGCAGCGTAGCAGCCCTGCATCGAACGTGTGTGCGAGGGGTGCGGGTCAGTCGCCGAAGGCCGCGAACCCGGATCCGGCCCCGGTGCGGCCGCGCCGGCGCACCCGTCCGGCGGGCTCGCCGACCACCCGGGCGAAGGCCCGCGCGAACGCGGCCTCGGAGCGGTAGCCGAACCGGTGCGCCGCGTGCGCCACCGTGCCACGCCCCTCCGACAGGAACTCGGCGGCGGCGTGCATCCGCCAGCGCGTCACGTAGCCCATCGCGGGCTCGCCGACGAGCTCGGTGAAGCGGGCGGAGAACGCCGAGCGCGACATCGCCGCGGTCGCGGCGAGCACGGCGAGGCTCCACTCCCGTTCCGGCTCGCGGTGCACGGCGGCGAGCGCGCGGCCGATCCGGTCGTCGGCGAGCGCGCCGAGCCAGCCGGTGCGCGCCGCCCGACGCCCGGCCAGCACGCCGCGGACGGCCTGCAGCACGAGCACGTCGGCGAGGCGGGTGACCACCGCGTCGCTGCCGGGCCCGCCGTGCTCGATCTCGGCGGCCAGCAGCCGCAGCGTGTCCTGGACCCGGTCGCCCAGCGGCGAGGGCTCGACCCGGACGAGGTCGCCGAGACCGTCGACGAGGTCGGCCGCCGCCGGGTGGGAGAACCGCACGGCGCCGCACACCATGCGGGTGACCGGGCCGTCGCCGCCGTGCCGGAGCAGGGCGTAGCGCCCGTCGACCATCGGGTGCGGGATCGACCGGATGTCGGGTGCGGACACCCCCGGCGCGCTGCGCAGCACGTGCCCGGTCCCGCGCGGGACCAGGACGAGCTCGCCGGGGCGCAGCACGCGGTCGTCCTCGCCGTCGACGGTGAGCCGGCAGCCGCCGGAGGTCACGACGTGGAACCACAGGCAGCCCGGGGTCGCGGGCAGCGTCATCCCCCACGGCTCGCCGAGCTCGGAGCGGCAGTAGAAGACGCCGTCCATGCGCAGCACGTGCAGCGCCTCCCCGAGCGGGTCGGCGGCCGGGAACGGCGGCGCGGTGGACACGGTGCACAGCATGACAGTCCGTCCACAGCCCATCCCCACCTGTGGACGGATAAGCACCGAATGTGGATGAACGGCCATTCTGCGTCCGGTCCAACGCGGCGATCGTGGACGCACACCGACGAGAGGGGCTGGACATGATCACCGTTCTGGGAGCGACCGGGAACGTGGGCGCGCAGGTCGTCCGGGAGCTGACGGCGGCCGGGACGGAGGTCCGCGCCGTCGCCCGGCGGCCCGCCGCGGCCGCACCGGGCGTGCAGCCGTGGGCCGGCGACCTGGGCGACACCGCGTTCCTGCGCCGCGCGCTCGACGGCGCACGGGCCGCGTTCGTGCTGCTTCCGTTCGACGTCACCGCGGCCGGCCACGCCGCGCACCAGGCCCGGCTCGGGGGGTCGGTCGTCGCCGCGCTGCGCGACGCGGCCGTGCCCCGGGTCGTCGCGCTGAGCTCGCTCGGGGCGGAGGTCCCGGGCGGGCCGGACCTCGCCCGCACCGGCTACCTGGGCAGCCTGCACGAGCAGGAGCAGCGGCTCGCGACGCTGGACGCGCACGTCACCCGCCTGCGGCCGGGCCTGTTCCTCGAGTCGTTCCTGTGGTCGGCCGACGCGATGCGGGCGCACGGGGTGCACGCCGACTCGATCGACCCGGACGTCGCGCTGCCGATGGTCGCGACCCGCGACGTCGGCCGGGCCGCGGCCGCGGCGCTGCTCGACCCGGACGCACCGGCGGTCGTCGAGGTGCAGGGCGCGGCGGACCGGACGGTGCCCGACGTCGTCGCCGCGCTCGGGCCCGCCCTGGGCGTGCCGGACCCGGCCTACGTGCGCGTCCCGGACGACGAGATGGAGCAGCTGCTGCGCGGGGCCGGGTTGCCCGCGGACGGCGCGCGGCTGCACGTCGCGATGAACCGCGCCTTCAACGCGGGCCGGATCCGGGCGCACGGACCGCGCGGCAGCGCCGACGGCGTCCTGACCGTCGAGGAGTGGGCGGCGGGGGTGGCGGCGTGACCGGCCCGCTCGACGGCGCCCTGACCGGCGCGGCCGTCACCGGGGCGGGCCTGCTCGGCGGGATCTACCTGGCGTTCTCGGTCGCGGTGGTGCCCGCCCTGCGACGGCGGCCCGCGGCGGAGGCGGCCGCGGTGATGCGCGGGGTGAACCGGGTGATCGTCAACCCGGTGTTCGGGACGCTGTTCGCCGGCACCGCGCTCGTCGCGGGGGCGGTGACGGTGGCCGGGGTGCTCGGCGGCGCGCCGCTGCGGGCCGCGGGCGGGCTCGCCGTGCTCGCCGGGTTCGCGGTCACGGCGGCGGTGAACATCCCGCTCAACCACGCCCTCGACCGCGACGGCGACTGGGCGGCGTTCGCCCCGCGGTGGGCGGCCGCGAACCACGTCCGGGCCGGGGCGTCGGCACTCGGCGTGGTGGCCCTGCTGCTGTGAGTCGAACGTGTGTGCGACATCTCGGGGACGCGACTGGCCCGGGCCGGGGCGGGCGGGGCACGCTGGTCCGGCGCCCGCTCCCCCGGGTGCGACCGGCCGTCGTCCGCGACGGCGTCGCACGACGACCGGGGGAGCATGAACGCCCACGAACGACGACGGCTCTCGGCCCTGCGCAGCGACCGCGAGACGGTGCTCGCGGCCGCGTCCGCCCTGCGCCACGAGGCCGTGCAGGCGCGCTACGCCGGGCTCAGCAGCCCGGAGATCGCCTTCGGCCTGGCGTCGATCCTGGAGCTGCTGGCGATGCGGATCGCCGACCAGCCCCCGGACGTACGCGCACACGTGGTGCGGATCGCCCGGGAGATGGCCGGCGAGCCGATGGACTCACCGACGATCCGGCGCACCCGCCGTCGGTGATCCACACGAGTTGTCCACAGGTGTGTGCACAGCTGGGGACATCTCGAACCGGTGTTCGATGCGGGCTACCGCACGCCCTCCATCAGGACCTTCAGCTTCGGCACCATGGCGACCACGACGAGCCCGACCGCGATCGCCACCAGGCCGGTGACACCGAAGTAGGCCACCTCGTTCCCGGCGCTGTAGAACTCGGCGAGCAGGCCCGAGAGCACGGTGCCCATCGAGACCGAGAGGAAGAACAGGGCGACCATCTGGGTCTGGAACGCCTGCGGCGCCAGCTTGGTCGACAGCGACTGCCCCACCGGGGACGTGAACAGCTCCGCCAGGCAGAACACCAGCAGGATCCCGACCAGCACCAGCAGCGGCGTGCCGTTGGCGCCGGTGCCGGCGAACGGCACGAACAGCAGGACGGCCACGCCGACCACGATCGTGCCGATCGCCATCTTCAGCGGCGACGACGGCTGGCGCGGCCCGAGCTTGGTCCACACGGTGGCGTAGACCCCGGCGAGCACGATGACGAAGATCGGCTCGATCGACTGGGTCCAGGTCACCGGCATCTCCCAGCCGAGGATCGTGCGGTTCAGCCGCTCGTCGGAGTAGATGGTCAGCACGGTGAAGATCTGCTGGAAGATCGCCCAGAACACGGCGCTGGCGATCCACATCGGCAGGAAGGCGATGACCCGGCGCCGCTCGACGCCGTCCACCTTCGGGCTGGTCAGCATCAGCGAGAAGTAGCCGACGGTGGCGAGGACGACGATCCCGAACACGATCCACTTGAGCCGGTCGGCGGTGATCACCCCGGTCACGACCAGCACCGCGACGACGACGAGTGCCACGGCGGCACCGACGCCCACCCGCACCCGCGCCGCGGTGGGCAGCGGGTTCGGGACGACGAAGCCGGACTCGGGCAGCTTGCGGCGGTTGAGCGCGTACTGGGTCAGGCCCAGGGCCATACCGACGGCGGCGAGCCCGAAGCCGACGTGGAAGCCCCACGTCGACTGCAGCACGCCGGTGAGGATCGGGCCGCTGAAGGCGCCGATGTTGACGCCCAGGTAGAAGATCGAGAAGCCGGCGTCGCGCCGGTCGTCGCCCGGGCCGTAGAGGGTGGCGAGGATCGTCGAGGCGTTGGCCTTGACGCCGCCGCTGCCGAACGCGACGAGCACGAGGCCGGTCGCGAGCCCGGCGGCACCGGGGACGAGTGCCAGCGCGATGTGGCCGGCCATCACCGCCAGGGCGCTGCCGAACAGGACGCGTTCGGGACCGAAGAGCCGGTCGGCGGACCAGGCCGCGAGGATCGTCGAGAGGTAGACCGTGCCGCCGTAGGCACCGACGATGCCGGCCGCGACCGCCTGGTCGACGGCGAGACCGCCCTCGGCGACCGAGTAGTACATGTAGATGAGCAGGATCCCCTGCATGCCGTAGAAGGAGAACCGCTCCCACATCTCGACGCCGAACAGCGTCCCGAGCTGGGTGGGGTGGCCGAGAAAGGTCTTCTCCCGGCGCTGGGATGTGATCTGGGTGTCGGACACCCCGGCAGGTCTACTCCTCGGTACCCGCCGCGTAAAGCGCGTGACGAGATGGATTGCTCACAGCAACGATCGGCGATCGTCGCTGATCACAGCGTCGCGGAGCCCTCCTCGGGCACCATGCCGATCCGGTCGGCGACCGCGGCCATCACGTCCTGCACCGCGACGGTGTCGGCGAGCGGCATCACCGGGCTCTCGGTCTCCCCCGCCGCGACCAGCCGGGTGACCTCCTCGATCTCGTGCGTGTAGCCCCGGCCGGTGGCCGGCAGCACGATCTCCTCGGGGTCCGCGCCGTGGGCGTGCACGACGATCCGGTCCGGGTGGTGGAACCGGGGCGGGACCTCGATCCAGCCCTCGGTGCCGACCACCCGCGCCGAGCCGGGCATCGCGCACCGCAGGCTGACCTGCAGGGCGGCGCTGCGGCCGTCCGGCCAGCCCAGCAGGATCGACTCCTCGGAGTCCACACCGGACGGCATCAGGGCGCCGCTCGCGGCCACGGTCGACGGGCTGCCCAGCATCATCTGCGCGAACGACACCACGTAGACGCCCAGGTCGAACAGCGCGCCGCCGCCCAGCTCGGGGGAGAAGAAGCGGTCGTCGGGGTCGGTGCGGTTGCGCACCCCCAGGTCGGCCTGCACGGAGCGGACCTCACCGATCCGGCCCTCGGCGACCAGCTCCCGCAGCCGGACGACGGCGGGGAAGAACCGCGTCCACATCGCCTCCATGACGAACACGCCCCGGTTCCGCGCGGCGGCGGCGATCTCGCGGGTGGCGACGGAGCTGACCGTGAACGCCTTCTCGACCATCAGCGCCTTGCCCGCCTCGATCGCGGCGAGGGCGATGGCGCGGTGGTGCGGGTGCGGGGTGGCGACGTAGAGGACGTCGACACCGGGATCGTCGAGGATCGCCCGGTAGCCGGTGTGCACGCGGTCGATCCCGTGCCGGCGGGCGAAGTCGCGCCCGCGCTCCTCCGAACGCGACGCGACGGCGACGAGCTCGGCGCCGGGCACGTGCGCGAAGTCCGGCGCGACGGCGTCCGCGATGCGGCCCGGGCCGATGATCCCCCACCTCACGGTCATGGTCGCCGATCCTGCCAACACCGGCCCGGATCCGTCCGCGCGGGGCCGATGAGTTCCGCCACGACCACCGGTCGATCCTGCTGAACGGCACCGGGACCGGTGCCACCCGCCCGAGGAGCCCCGTGATGCCGAACATGATCTTCGTGAACCTGCCCGTGGCCGACCTGGACGCCGCGAAGGCGTTCTACTCCGCGCTGGGGTTCACCCTGAACGAGCAGTTCTCCGACGAGCAGACCGCGTCGTTCGTGGTCAGCGACGCGATCGTCGCCATGGTCATGACCGAGAAGCGGTTCGCGGAGTTCACGAAGCAGTCCGCGACCGCCGACGCCGGTACCGCCCGCGAGGTCATCAACGCGCTGGGCGTCGAGGCCCGCGACGAGGTCGACCGCCTCGCCGACGCCGGGCTGGGCGCGGGGGGCACGCAGGGCGGCGAGACCCAGGACCACGGGTTCATGTACGGCCGCAGCGTCGACGACCCGGACGGCCACCGCTGGGAGTTCGTCTGGATGGACCCCTCCGCGATGGAGGGCTGACCGGTCGCGGGTCGCCGCGCCGAGGGGTGCGCGGCGGCCCGGGCCGTCAGACCGCGCGCAGCGGGCGCACCTTGCGGACCAGCCCGTCGATCGCCAGTGCGTAGCCGTCGACGCCGAACCCGACGACGATCCCGGCCGCGACCGGCGAGACGTAGGAGTGGTGCCGGAAGGTCTCGCGCCCGTGCACGTTGGAGATGTGCACCTCGACCGTGGGCAGCTCGGCGCCCTCGATCGCGTCGTGCAGGGCGACCGAGGTGTGGGTGTAGGCGGCGGCGTTGAGCACGAGCCCGATCGCGTCGCCGCGCTTCACCGCGGCGCCGGCCTCGTGGATCCAGTCGACGAGCACGCCCTCGTGGTTGGTCTGGCGGAAGTCCAGCTCGAGGTGGTGCGCGGCGACGGTCTCCCGGCACAGCGCCTCGACGTCGGCGAGCACGGTGGTGCCGTACACCTCCGGCTTGCGGGTCCCGAGCAGGTTGAGGTTCGGGCCGTTGAACACGAAGACGGTGGTCACGCCCACGATCCTCGCAGGCCCGCCCGGCCCGCTCAGCCCCGCCAGCCGGGCCGGACCAGGCCCGACTCGTACGCGAGCACGACCAGCTGCGCGCGGTCGCGGGCGCCCAGCTTGGCCATCGTGCGGCTGACGTGCGTCTTCGCCGTCGTCGGGCTCATGTGCAGGCGGACGGCGATCTCGTCGTTGGAGCACCCGGCCGCGACCTCGGCGAGGACCTCGCGCTCGCGCTCGGTGAGGTCGCCGAGACGCACCGACCCGGCCGGGCCGGACCGCGACCGGGCGGCGAACTCCGCGATCAGGGTGCGGGTGACGGCCGGGGCCAGCAGGGCCTCGCCGCCGTGCACGACCCGGATGGCGTGGATGAGGTCGGCCGGCTCGGAGTCCTTGACCAGGAACCCGCTCGCCCCGCCGCGGATCGCGTCGAAGACGTAGGAGTCGTCGGTGAAGGTGGTCAGCACGATCACCCGGGTCGCCGCCAGGTCCGGGTCGGCGGTCAGGGTGCGGGTGGCGGTGATCCCGTCGGTGCCGGGCATGCGGATGTCCATGAGCACGACGTCGGGCCGGTGCTCGCGGGCCGCGGCGACGGCCTGCGCGCCGTCGGCGGCCTCGGCGACCACGCTCAGGTCGGCCTGCGACCCGAGCAGGGCGCGGAAGCCGGACCGGACGAGGGCCTGGTCGTCGGCGAGCAGGACACGGATCACCGCGCACCGCCCGGCGGGGCGGCGCCGCCCGGCGCGGGCCCGGCGGGCGCCGGGTCGTCCCGGACGGCGGGCAGGTGGGCGTGCACGCGGAACCCGCCGTCCGGCCCGGGGCCCGCGTCCAGGGTCCCGCCGACCGACCGGGCCCGTTCCCGCATGCCGGTCAGCCCGGTCCCGTCGGCGGACCCGGCCGGCGGACCGGCGCCGTCGTCGTCGACGGTCAGGCCGAGGGCGCCGTCTCCGTAGCGCAGGGTGACCACGGCGGAGGCCGGGCCGGCGTGGCGGCGGGTGTTGGTCAGCGACTCCTGCACGATCCGGTACGCGGCGAGGTCGGTCCCGGTCGGCAGCGGCCACGGCTCGCCCTCGACCCGCCTGCGCACCGGGAGCCCGGCGGCGCGCACCTCGTCGAGCAGCGCGTCGAGCCGGTCCAGGCCGGGGGTGGGCAGCCGCGGGGCGTGCTCGTCGACCCCGCGCAGCACCCCCAGGGTGGACCGCATCTCGCGCAGCAGGTCCCGGCTCGCCCGCTTGATCTCCGTCAGCGCGGTGCGGGCCTGCTCCGGGTCGTCGTCCATCAGGTACAGCGCGACCCCCGCCTGCACGTTGATGAGCGAGACGTGGTGGCCGAGCACGTCGTGCAGCTCCTGGGCGATGCGCAGCCGCTCCTCCCCGGTGCGACGGCGGCGCTCGGCCTCCGCGGCCCGGCGCGCCTGCTCGATGCGCTCGCGGCGGACCCGCCAGAGGGCACCGCCCGCGACCAGCGCCGCGGACCAGGCGAGCACCGGACCGGTGGCCGCCCAGAGGACCGCGCGGCCGGCGAGGACCCACCAGGCCAGGAGCACCACCAGCGCGACGGCGACCACGGCGACGGCCGCGCGGTGCCGGCCGGCCGCCACCGCCGACACCAGCGCGACGGCGGCGGCGAGCCCCACCGGGCCGGCCGGGGAGTACCCGAGCCCGAGCAGCACGACGACCGCGGCGGCGCACACCGCCAGCACCGCGATCCGGTGCCGGTGCCGGAACAGCAGCGCGACCGGCCCCACGGCGAGCAGCGTCACCGACACCGCGTCGAGGACCAGCGGCGCGGCCGAGGCGAACTCCGGGGCGGCCCCCGAGAAGCCCGGGCGGCGCAGCGCGGCGAACGCCGACCCGGCCGCCGTCACCAGGGCGACGACGAGCGGCGGGACGAGGACCCGGCCGGTCCCGACCCGCGCCGGACCTGCGTCGACGGGCACGGACGACACGGTAGCCCCGCCCACCGACGGTCACGTCGTCCGCGCGGCGACCGCCGGCGTACTCCCCCGGGAGTACGCCGGGCCCGCGGCCCGCACCGCGGGGGGCAGCCCGGTCCGCTCCCCCGGGCGGACGCGCCCGCGCCCGCCCGCGGCGACGCTGGGTCGCATGACCGCCACACCCGACACCACACCCGACACCGGCACCCCCGTACCGGTCCCCGCCGGCGCCGTCGCGGCCGGCGCCGTGCTCGCCTCGGACGCCGAGCGCGAGCACGTCACCGCCCGGCTGCGCGAGGCCGCCGCCGAGGGACGGCTGACCCTCGCCGAGTCCGACGAGCGCCAGGCCGCCGCCTACGCCGCCCGCACCCGCGACGAGCTCGTCCCGCTGCTCGCCGGCCTGCCCCGCCCACCCGCGCCCCGGCGCCCACGGCGCGGGCCGCTGACCCCGCGCGCCCGGCGCAACCTACGGGTCCACGCCGGTGTCACCGCGGTCGTGCTGGTGCTGCTGGTCCTCGCCGCGGTGCTCGGCCCGGCGCCGTTCTTCGTGCCCGTCGGGCCGGCGTTCTGGCTGGGCCTGTTCCTGTTCGTGCACGCCCGGCGCGCCGAGCGCGAGCCGGGCCCGGACGAGGCGCTTCCCGCGGAGCTGCGGTGACGGCCGCCGTCACGGCCCCGCGCCGGCTCTCCCGTCCGGTCCGGTCGGCACTGCGCACCGCACACGTCCTGCTCGCCGCGACCTGGACCGGCGCCGCCCTGGTCATGCTCGTGCTGCCGGCCGCGGTCCTGCTGCGCGACGCCGACGCGGGCTTCGCCGTCGCCGTGATGAGCACGGTCGGGAACGGGGTGATCCCGTTCCTCGCGGTGGGGACGGTGCTGAGCGGCGCGGTCCTCGGTGCCGGAACGGCGTGGGGGCTGTTCCGGCACCGCTGGGTCGTCGCGAAGACCGTGCTGTCGCTGGCCGTGATCGTCAGCTCGGTCGCGCTGAACACCGGCTGGGTCGACGCGGCCTCCGCCGGCGACCGGTCGGTGCCGGGGCTGCTCGTCGCGTCCTCGCTGCTGCACCAGGTGGCGCTGCTCGGATCGCTCGTGCTGTCGGTGGAGAAGCCCGGCGGACGGATCCGCACGCGGTTGACACGCAACCATCTGGTTGCATAATTGCGCTCGTGACCGACGTGGACGCCGTGTTCCGGGCCCTCGCGGACCCGACGCGGCGGCACATCCTCGACCGGTTGCACGCACGGGGAGGGCAGTCGCTCGCGGCGCTGTGCGAGGGGCTGGGGATGAGCCGGCAGGCCGTCTCCAAGCACCTGGCGCAGCTCGAGGCCGCCGGGCTGGTGTCCGTCCTGCGCCGCGGGCGGGAGAAGATCCACCACCTCGACCCGGTGCCCGTCCAGGAGATCCACGACCGGTGGATCGGGAAGTTCGAGCGCAGCCGGGTGCAGGCGGTCGTGACCCTGCGCGCGGCACTGGAGGAACCCGATGACTGAGCGCGCCTACGTCTACACGACCTACATCCGCAGCACGGCCGACCTCGTGTTCCGGGCGTTGACCACGCCGGAGTTCACGATGCAGTACTGGGGCGGCGCGGAGCTGACCTCGGACTGGCGGGTGGGCAGCCCGCTGGAGGCCGTGCACCCCGACCGGGACGACTTCATCGGCGAGATCCTCGCCGTCGAGCCGCCGCACCGGCTGTCCTACACCTTCACCGGCCGGGCCGAGCAGGCCGCGGGACGGGCGCCGACCGTCGTCGAGTTCACCATCTCCGGGTTCGGCGAGGAGGCGGTCAAGCTGCAGATCGTGCACACCGGCTTCGGCGACGACGAGCAGGGCGCGCGGGACGTCCGCGACGTCGGCGAGGGCTGGCCGGCGATCGTCGCCGCGCTGAAGACGCTGCTGGAGACCGGACGGCCGCTGGCCTCGCCCGGCCACTTCGCACCGCGGGTGCCGGCGACCCGCTGAGCGGCCCGGGCCGGCGGTCGGGTCAGCGGCGCAGCAGCCGCCGCCACCAGCTCCGCCCCGACGGCGCCGCGGGCACCGCGGGCGGGTCCGTCCGGCGGGCGGCGCGGCGGCGCTCGCGCGCCTCGTGCCAGCGCCCGACGACCTCGTCGGCGTCGAGGCGGCGGATCGGGACCCGCGGGCCCATCGGGTGGCGCATGTGGTCGAGTACCCGGGAGTTGACCTCCGCGACGTGCTCGCGCACCCGCCGCTCGTCGGCCAGGCGCGCGACCGTCCCGTCGATGCGGTCGAGCTCGCGGCGCAGCTGCAGCGACGGCGGCAGCATCGCCTCGCCCCCGACGCCCTCGCGCTCGAGGTAGCCGCGGATCCACCAGTTCTCGTCGACCGGGCCGGTCCGGCCCGCGCCGGGCAGGGGCCTGCCCTTGCCCGGCAGGTCGTCGAAGTCGCCGCGCTCGACGGCCTCGCGGATCGTCCGGTCGATCGCGGACTCGAACCTCGGGTCGTCACCGCCCATGACTGCACCACCCCCTCGCGACGATAGCGATTCCTGTCGGTGCCCGGGTGCACACTCCGGGCCATGACCACGCCTCTCCCGTCCGGGACCACCGACCGTTCGCGGGCGCTCGACCTGGCCCGCCACTACCCGGGGCGGCGCGCCGGGCACGTCGCGGCACTGCAGCGGCAGGCCGGGCGCCCGGACCGCAACTGGCGCCTGGGCGCCGACGGCGAGCACCGCACCGCGCACCTGCTGACCGAGCTGACCGGCCGCACCCGCCGGGACCGGCTGCTCGGCAGGCCGCCGCGCTGGCGGGTGCTGCACTCGGTCCCGCTCGACGGCGGGGCGGCCGACCTCGACCACGTCCTGATCGGTCCGCCCGGCGTCTGCGTGATCAACACGCGCCACCACCGCGGCCGGTCGCTGCTGCTCGACGGGGAGCGGCTCGTCGTCGCGGGGACGGCGACCGACGCGGTCCCCCGCGCCCGTGCCGAGGCGGCGCTGGTGCGGGAGCTGCTGCTGCCCCGGCTCGGGCCGGTCGCGGCCCGGGTGCCGGTGCGGCCGGTGATCGCGCTGGTCGGGGCCCCGGTCCGGGTCCGCCGCTGGCCGGACGACGTCGTGGTCGCCACCGAGGGCGCGCTGGTGTTCGCCCTGCGCGGGCTGACCCCGGTGCTCGACGCGCGGGAGGTGGAGCACGTGCACGCCGTCGCCCGGCGGCCCGCGAGCTGGGTCTGAGGGGTGCGCCGGGTCACGGCGGCTTCCCGGGGCGGGGCCGGATCAGCATGCTCTCCCGGTGACCTCGACCGCGCCCGCCCGCACCGGGCTGCACCGCGTCCCGCTGCCGGCCGTGGCGGCGCCGCCCGGTGTCGGCGAGGTCGTGCGGCGGCTCGCCCACCGGGCACGGCTGGTCGCGTTCGGCGGCAGCTGGGAGTGGGGTGCGCTCGTCGCCACCGACCCGGTGGCGACGGCCCCGGCGGGGGCCGACCCGTTCGCCGTGCTCGGCGCCGTGCCGCGGCTGCCCGCCGACCCGGGTGCGCCCGGCGCGGTGGGCGGCGGCTGGTTCGGGTTCCTCGACCACGCCCCGCCCGGACATCGCCCGGTGGCGGTGCTGTCCTGGTACCGCGACGTGCTGCGCCACGACGGCGACCGGTGGTGGTTCGAGGCCCTCGTCGCCGGGCCGGGCGTGCCCGCGGACCTGCCGGTGCACCCCGGCGTCGCGTCCGCGCGGCGCCGCTACGACGAGCTGTGCGCCGACCTCGCCCGCCCGGCGCCGCAGCGCGCGGCCCGGATCGCCGTCACCCGCTGGCCCGACCGCGACGTGCACCTGGCGGCGGTCGAGCGGTGCGTCGGCGAGATCCGGCGCGGGGAGATCTTCCAGGCCAACATCGCGACCCGGCTGGACGTGCGGCTCGACGGCGACCCGCACGAGGCGTGGGCCCGGCTGGTCGAGCCGGTCGCGCCGGCCCGGGCGGCGCTCGTCATGACCCCGGAGCGGGCCGCGGTGGGCGCGAGCCCGGAGCTGTTCCTGCGCCGCGACGGCGACGAGGTCACCACCGCCCCGATCAAGGGCACCCGGCCGCGCACCGGCGGCGACCCGGACGCCGACGCGGCCGAGCGGTCCCGGCTCGGCGCCTCGCTCAAGGACGCCGCCGAGAACGTGATGATCGTCGACCTGATGCGCAACGACCTGGCCCGGGTCGCGCGGGCCGGCGGGGTCCGGCCGGGGCGGCTGCTCGCCGTCGAACCGCACCCGGGGGTGTGGCACCTCGTGTCGCGGGTGCACGCGTCGCTGCGCGCGGGGGTCACCGACGCGGACCTGCTCGCCGCCACGTTCCCGCCGGGCTCGGTGACGGGGGCGCCGAAGATCCGGGCCTGCGAGGTGATCGCCGAGTGCGAGGACGGCCCGCGCGGGCTGTTCACCGGCGCCGTCGGCGGGGTGAGCCCGCTGGCCGGGGCGGCGCTGGACGTCGCGATCCGGACCCTGGACCTCGGCCCGCCCGGCGCCGACGGGTCCCGCACGGGACGGCTCGGCGTCGGCGGGGGCGTCACCGTCGACTCCGACCCGGCCGAGGAGTTCGACGAGTGCCTCACCAAGGCCGCACCGGTGCTGGCCGCGCTGGGCGGGCCGGCCCCGCCGTCGTGGTGGCACGGGACCCGGCCCGCGGACCGGTCGGCGGGCCTGTTCGAGACGCTGGCCTGCGTCGACGGCCGGCCCGCCCGGGTCGGCGAGCACGCGGCCCGGCTGCGCCGCTCCTACCTGGCGGTGACCGGGCGTGCGCTGGCCGCGCCGGTCGAGGCCGAGGTCGGCGCCGCGACGGCGGGCCTGCGCGGGCACCACCGGGTGCGGGTGGAGGCGGCGCCGGACGACCCCGGCCGCGTCGTGGTGCGGGCCGCGGGGTGGCCGGGCCCGGAGGTCCTCGACGACCAGGACGGCGTGGTCACAGCCGTCCGGCGCAGCACGGCCGGCGAGGCGCACAAGTTCGCCGACCGCCGCTGGCTCGACGAGCACGAGGCCGCCGCGGGCACCGCGACGCCGCTGCTGTGCGACCCGGCCGGCCGGCTGCTGGAGTCGACGCGGTCGGCGCTCGCGCTGGTGCACCGCGGGCGGCTGTGGGTGCCGCCGTTGGACGGCCGGATCCTGCCCGGCACCGGGCGCCGCGCGGTGCTCGACCTGCTCGGCCCGGGTGCGGTGCGGATCGCGCCGGTGCCGCTCGCCGCGCTCGCCGACGCCGACGGGATGTTCCTGGTCAACGCCCTGCGCGGGATCCGGTGGGTGCGCCGCGTCGAGGACGGCGGGCGCGTACTGGCCGAGTGGGCCGCCCCCGACCCGCTGACCCGCCGCCTCGCCGGTCGCCTGTCCCGCTGACCGCCCGCACGGCATGATCGGCGGGGTGAGCGCCGATCGGATCGCGGCGGAGCTGCGCCGTCCGCTGCGGTGGGTCCCCCCGCTGCCCCTGCACCGCCCCCGCCTGCTGCGGCTGCTGCAGCGGCTGTCGCGGCGGGGCCGTCCCGCCGCCGTCGACGGCGTCCGGTCCACCACCCACCCCGGGCCGCCGATGCTGCGCGTGCACGTCCCCGACCACCGCCGGGCACCGGCGGCGCTGCTGTGGGTGCACGGCGGCGGTCTCGTGCTCGGCTCACCGTGGATCGACGACGTCCGCTGCGGCGGGGTCGCGGCGGAGCTGGGGATCGTGGTCGTCTCGGTGGACTACCGGCTCGCGCCGGGGCACCCGTTCCCGGCCGCGCTCGACGACTGCCACGCCGGCTGGCGGTGGCTGCGCGACGACGCCGGGCGGCTCGGTGTGGACCCCGACCGGATCGCCGTCGGCGGGGCGAGCGCCGGGGCCGGGCTGGCCGCCGCGCTGGTCCAGCGCCTGCACGACGAGGGCGGCCCGCAGCCGGTCGCGCAGTGGCTGGTCTACCCCATGCTCGACGACCGCACCGCCGCCCGCCGCGACCTCGACCGGCCGCCGCACCGGGTGTGGAGCAACCGCAACAACGAGGTCGGCTGGCGCTCCTACCTGGGCAGGCCGCCCGGCACCGGCGAGCCCGCGCCGTACGCGGTGCCCGCCCGGCGCGCCGACCTGTCCGGGCTGCCGCCGGCGTGGATCGGCGTCGGGGACGCGGACCTGTTCCACGACGAGGACGTCGACTACGCCGCGCGCCTGCGCGCGGCGGGGGTCCCGGTCGAGCTCGACGTGGTCGCCGGGGCGCCGCACGGCTTCGACGGCTTCGGGGCGGGCACCGCGATCGCCGACGGGTTCACCGCCCGCGCGACCGCCTGGCTGCGCGACGCGCTCTGACCGGTCGCGCCCGGGCCGGCCGCGCTCAGGACACGAGCTCCAGCAGCAGCGCGGCCAGCTCGTGCGGGCGGTTCTGCGGCACCAGGTGGTGGGTGTCGATCTCGGCGTAGCGCCAGGCCGCGGACTCCCGCGCCCGCCCGGCGGCCGCGGTGAACGCGCCGCCGGTGACGTCCTCCCGGGTCGCGCGCACGTAGGTCCGGCCGAACGGCCACTCCTCGACCGGGCGCGACAGCCGTACCGGCTCGGTGAAGGTGCCGATCGGCTGCGGGGACCGGCGCGGCGCCGCCCAGGCGGCCTCGGCCGGGTCGTCGTAGTGCCGCTCCGGGCCCGGGACCAGCCAGGACGCGCCCAGCCCGGCCGTGCCCGGTGCGGGGACCGCGGCCGCGAGCGCCGGGGCCAGGGACAGGACCGAATCGCCGTCGCGGGGCACGAACGCGTCGAGGTGCACGAGCTCGCGGACCCGGTCGCCGATCTCGTCGAGCGCGCCGGTCACGACCATGCCGCCGTAGGAGAAGCCGAGCAGCACGATGTCGCGCAGGTCCTCGTAGAGCACGGCGTTGACGACGTCGCGCACGTGCACCGACAGGTCGATCCACGGGCCGGCGAGGTGCGAGCGCTCGCCGATCCCGGTCAGCGCCGGCGTCACCACCTCGTGCCCGGCCGCGCGCAGCAACGGCCGCAGCAGGTGGAAGCCGTGGGCGCCGCCCCAGGCCCCGTGGACCAGCACGAAGGTCGTCATGACGGCAGACTCCCACGACGATGAGCGATTTCCCCGACGGCTTCTTCGACCGCGCCGACCCCGGTGACGACCGCGAGTTCTACCTGCCGCCGCGCTTCGTCCAGCACATCGACGAGGGTGCCCTCGCCGCGGCGGCGGCGTTCTACGGCGAGCTCGGCACCACCGGGCGGGTGCTGGACCTGATGTCGTCGTGGGTGTCGCACCTGCCGCAGCGCCCCGGGCACCTGACCGTGCTGGGCATGAACCGTGCCGAGCTCGCGGCCAACGAGATGGCCGACGAGGCCGTGCGGCACGACCTGAACGCCGACCCGGTGCTGCCGCTGCCCGACGCCGCGTTCGACGCCTGCGTCTGCACCGTCTCGGTCGACTACCTGACCGACCCGGTCGCGGTGTTCGCCGAGGTGGGACGGGTACTGGTGCCCGGAGGGGTGTTCGCCTGCACGTTCTCCGACCGCTGCTTCCCGACCAAGGCGATCCGCGGCTGGCTGGCCGCCGACGACGCGACCCGGGTCCGGATCGTCGGGGAGTACTTCCGCCGCAGCGGCGCGTTCGGCCCGGCGCGGGCACGCGACTGCGGTGCCCCCGGCGACCCGCTGTACGCGGTCTGGGCGAGCACCCCTACCGGCTGAGGAACCCCAGCACCGCACGCTCGAACCGGCCGAGCATTGACCGCCTCCCCGCGGTGGCGCACGATCCGACGGAGATCGACCCCTCACCACTGGCGGTGCCGCGCATGCCCGAGACGTTCACCTTCACCGGCCGCGACGGCACGGCCGTCACCGCCTACCGGTGGCTCCCCGCGGGGCCCGCACGGGGGATCGTCCAGATCACCCACGGCATGGGCGAGCACGCCCTGCGCTACGTGGCGCTCGCCGACGCGCTGACCGCCCGCGGCTTCGCCGTCCACGCCCAGGACCACCGCGGCCACGGCGCCACCGCAGGCGGCCCCGAGAACTACGGCGTGCTCGGCGACGACGGCTGGGAGCAGCTCGTCACCGACATCGGCCTGCTCTCCGACCTGGCCCGCGCCGAGCACCCCGGCGTCCCGCTGGTGCTGCTCGGGCACAGCATGGGCTCGTTCGCCGTGCAGCAGTTCCTGCTCCGCGACGCGACCCCGCCGGACGCCGTCGTGCTGTCGGGCACCGCGCTGCTCGACCTCATGGAACAGGGCCTGGACCTGTCCGGGCCGCTGGACCTGTCCTCGTTCAACGCGCCCTTCGAGCAGCGCACCGGCTTCGAGTGGCTGTCGCGCGACACCGCGCAGGTCGACGCCTACGTCGCCGACGCCCGCTGCGGCTTCGGTCTCGACGTGCCCGGCACGCAGGCGATGTTCGCCGGCGGGCGCCCGCTCGCCGACGTCGCGACGCTGCGGCGGATCCCGGGCGGGCTGCCCGTGTACGTCGTCGTCGGCGACCGGGACCCGGTGAACGGCGGGCTCGCCCTGGTCCGCCCGCTGACCGAGCGCTACGCCGCGGCCGGCCTGCACGACGTCACCCTGCGGATCTGGCCGGGCGCCCGGCACGAGGTGTTCAACGAGACGAACCGCGACGAGATCGTGGCCGACCTGCTGTCCTGGCTGGACCGGGTCGTCCCGGCCCGGGAGGACGGCTGAGTGCGCGTCGACACCACCGGCGGCTTCGCCGCGACCCCGCTGGAGACCGAGGCCGCCGCCGTCGCCGCGGAGTCCGACGGCTACGACACCCTGTCGGTCCCCGAGACCGCGCACGACGTGTTCGTCTCGCTCGCGCTGGCCGCCCGCGCGACGAGCCGGGTCCGGCTGCAGTCCGCGATCGCGGTCGCGTTCGCCCGCAACCCGATGTCGCTCGCCTACCAGGCCAACGACGTGCAGGAGCTCTCCGGCGGCCGGTTCGAGCTGGGGCTGGGCTCGCAGGTCCGCCCGCACGTGGAGCGCCGCTTCGGGATGCCGTGGAGCCGCCCCGCGGCCCGGATGGAGGACTTCGTGTCCGCCCTGCGGGCCATCTTCGACGCCTGGGCCGGCGGCGGCCGGCTGCACCACCGCGGCGAGTTCTACAGCCACACCCTGATGACCGAGTTCTTCTCGCCGGGGCCGAACCCGCACGGGATGCCGCCGGTGATGCTGGCCGCGGTCGGCGAGCGGATGACCGAGGTCGCGGGCCGGGTCACCGACGGGCTGCTCGCGCACTCGCTGACCTCGCCGTCCTACCTGGGCGGGGTGACGCTGCCGGCGCTGCGCCGCGGGCGGGGCCGCGACGACCTCTCCGGCTTCGACGTCTGCCTGCCGGTGTTCGCCGTGCTCGGTGCCGACGCCGACGCGCGGGCCGCGGCCGAGGCCGGGGTGCGGCGCCAGCTGGCGTTCTACGCCTCGACGCCGCCGTACCGCCCGGTGCTGGAGCACCACGGCCGCGGCGAGCTGGCCGACCGCCTCGGCGGGCTGTCCCGGCACCAGGCGTGGGAGGAGATGGCCGGTCTCGTCGACGACGACCTGCTGGACCTGTTCGCCGTCGCGGGCGACCCCGCGCGGGTCGCCGCGGCGATCGTGGAGCGCTACGGCGGCCTCGTCGACCGCGTCTCGCTCAACACGCCCTACGACGCCGACCCGGCCCTGGTCCTCGACACCGTCACTCGCCTGCGGTCGGCGTGAACCACCCCGAGATCCGCGACGGCGTGCGCGCGGTCTGCTCCCGCTTCGGCCCGGAGTACTGGCGCGCCTGCGACCGCGAGCACCGGTTCCCGCACGAGTTCCACGACGCGATGGCCGCCGGCGGCTGGATCGGCGTCGCGATCCCCGAGGCCTACGGCGGCGGGGGCGCCGGGATCTCCGAGGCCGCGGCGGTGATGGAGGAGGTCGCCGCGTCCGGCGCCGCGATGAACGGCGCCTCGGCGATCCACCTGTCGGTGTTCGGGATGAACCCCGTGGTCCGGCACGGGTCCGAGCAGATGCGCCGCCGCTACCTGCCCCGGGTCGCCGACGGCTCGCTGCAGGTGGCGTTCGGGGTCACCGAGCCCGACGCGGGCCTGGACACCACCGCGATCACCACGACCGCGCGCCGCGACGGCGACCGCTACCTGGTCCGCGGGCGCAAGGTGTGGACGTCGAAGGCGCCCCTCTGCGACAAGGTCCTGCTCCTGGTGCGCACCACCCCGCGCGAGCAGGTGGCCAGGCGCACCGATGGGCTGTCGCTGCTGCTCGCGGACCTGCAGCGCCCCGAGGTGACGATCACCCCGATCGACAAGCTGGGCCGCAACGCCGTCGTGTCGTGCGAGGTGGTCTACGACGACCTGCCCGTCGACGCCGCCGACCTGGTCGGCGAGGAGGGCCACGGCTTCCGGATGATCCTCGACGGGCTCAACCCGGAGCGGATCCTGATCGCCGCCGAGGCGCTGGGCACCGGCCGGGCCGCGCTGGCCGCCGCCGTCGCGTACGCGCGCGAGCGCACCGTGTTCGGCCGGCCGATCGGGCAGAACCAGGGCATCGCCTTCCCGCTGGCCCAGGCGCACATGCAGTTGCAGGCCGCGGCACTGGTGATCGCCGACGCGGCGGCCCGCTACGACGCGGGCGAGCCCTGCGGCGAGCAGGCCAACACCGCGAAGTACCTGGCCGCCGAGGCCGCGTTCCTCGCCGCGGACCGGGCCGTGCAGACCCTCGGCGGGTTCGGCTACGCCACCGAGTACGACGTGAGCCGCTTCTTCACCGAGGCCCGGCTGATGCGCCTGGCGCCGCTGCCGCAGGAGATGGTGCTCAACCACGTCGCCGAGCACGTGCTCGGCCTGCCGCGCTCGTACTGACCCCGGCACACGGCGAACGGCACGGCCGTCGAGCGGGTCGACGGCCGTGCCGTTCGCGGGTCGTGCGCGGCGCGCCCGGGCGCCGGGGGCTCAGCGCAGGCCGAGCTTCTTGGAGCAGGCGGGCCAGGCCTTCCAGCCCTGGGCGTCCAGGACGTTCTCGGCGACGCGGATCTGCTCGGACTTGCTCGCGTTGTGCGCCTTGCCGGAGCCGCCGAAGGCCTTCCAGGTCGACGGCGTGAACTGCAGGCCGCCGGAGAAGCCGTTGCCGGTGTTGATGTTCCAGTTGCCGCTGGACTCGCACTGGGCGAGCTTGTCCCAGGTCGAGGTCGCGACCGACCCGGTCGGGACGGCGACCGCGGCCGGGGCGACGGCGGCGGAGGACTCGGGGGCGGCGGTCGCGGTGCCGGCCAGGGCGAGCGGGGCCCCGAACGCCAGGACACCGGCGACGAGAGAACCGACGAAACGCCCACGGATGGACATGCGCGTGCTGCTCATTCTTGATCACCTGAGGTCCGGACCCACGACTTTCCGGGCGGGCCGGTCGCGCGGGGAGGCGTCGTACCGGTGTCGTCGCGAGGGAGCTCGCGGCCCGCAGCCTCGTCCCGTCCGTGCGGATCGACTGGCCGGGGACCGCGGGACGAGGCCGTGGTGGCGTGGCGGTTCCGGCGCTTCGGTGTGTCCGGCCCGGGGAGGACCGCGACACGAACGAAGGTCGCCGAACGGCCGAGATCAGGTCAAGACGAGCGTCGGTGAGCTATCACACGCAGATCACGGCGGACAGCATCGTCGCAGCTCAGAGCACGGTCTGACAGATCACGGAACGGCCCGGCACTCGCATGATGCTTCCGATCCGGAGATGTTCCGGCGTCCGTCAGCGGTGTGGTGCGCCCTCGGCGCGGCGCAGGGTGAACACCGCGATCCGCACGACCATCGCGTCGACGAGCAGCGCCCCGAACGCCCGTGCGTCCAGCCAGGAGGCCGCGTCCTGGCCGCGGGCGACGGCGAGCAGGCCGGGCACGAGGAACAGCGCGACGCCGGCCCCGCCGGCGACGGCGCAGGCGAGCAGCGCCGGACCGTCCGGACGGCGCGCCACGAGGACCAGCGCACCGGCCGCGGCGGCGCCGACGAGCCCCTGGAGCCCGGCCAGGACCGGACCGGACGCCCCGGCGGCCAGCCACACGTGCAGCGCCGCGGCGAGCACGAGCAGCACGATCAGGATGCGGCGCCCGGTCGCGGTCCCGCGCCCGTCGCCCGGGGTGGAGGTCATGGCGCCATCCTCACCTACCGCACCCGCAGCACCAGCAGCCGGCAGTCGACCCGCTGCCCGGCACGGTAGGGCGCGATCTCGATCGAGACGGCCTCGAACACGTCGGCGGCCGCGAGCCGGTCGACCTCGGCGCGGTAGCCGCCGGACTCCCAGACGTCGTCCAGGACGGTGGCGACCAGGTAGCCGCCGGGCCGCACGACCCGGGTGAACTCGGCCAGCGCCGAGGGCCCGACGTGGGCGTGGGTGAGCGTGCCCACGCAGACGACGACGTCGTAGGTGTCGTCCGGCAGCGCGAGCGCCGCGGTGAGGTCGGCCTCGCGCAGGTCGCGGTAGACCCCGGTGGCCCGGGCCCGCTCGAGCATCCCCGGGGAGAGGTCGACGCCGTCGACGCGGGTGACGCCGCGCTCGTGCAGCGCCGCACCGACGAGCCCGGTCCCGCAGCCGGCGTCGAGGACCTCCACCGCGGTCCCGGCGGCGGCGACGACGGCGTCCGCGGTGACCGTCGGCGCGACGTAGCCCTGGGTCTCACCGGTGAGGTCGGCGTCGTAGGTGGGCGCCCACTCGTCGTAGAGGGCGCGGGCGTCGTCCGGACCGCTCAGCGTGTAGGCGCGCTCCAGGTGGGGGTCGCCCCCGGTACTCGTGGCCATCGCCCGATCATGGTGGACGCCCGGCGGGCTGTCATGCCCGCCCGGTGCGCCCGCGCCGCGGCGGGTCGGCCGCGAGCAGCGACAGGGCGCACAGCGCGCCCCAGGCCGCGGCGACCAGGGTCGCCTTCTCGCGCGCGTCGCGGTCGGGGAGCTGGGAGCCCAGCACCGCGAGGTCGACGACGTCGGCACCGACCCGGACCGCGATCGCGGCCTTCAGCGGGGTCCCGGCGGGGGCGAGCGCCATCGCCAGGCCGGAGGCCAGGTCGCGCCCGCCGACGGCCCGCGCGAGCGTCGCCGCCCCGGCCGGGGCGGGCCGGCCCTCGCCGGCGAGCTTCGCCGGCGCGAGCAGCACGTCCGGCTTCACGGCGACGGCGGCGCCGTACGCGGCGGTGGCCGCGCCCAGCAGGCGGGGGATCCAGGTCAGGTCACGACGGGGCATGGACCCGGTGTACCCGCGATCGGGCACGCCCGCACGGACCGGCGAGCGGCAGTCCGGTGAGCGCCCCGAGCGCCAGCAGCGCGCCCCACGGGCCGATCACCCAGATCGGCCAGAAGTACGTCCCGCCCCCGCCGAGGGCCACCGCGGCCCAGACCGTCAGGACGACCACGGCGGTCACCGCCCACGGACCCCAGGTCGCGGCGAGCGCCGCGCGGCGGACCCGGCGGTCGCGGTCCGGGTCCGGCGGCGGGGGCAGCCGCGGCAGGTCGGACTCGACGACGGCGAGCTCGGCGGCCGTCCGCGCGGCGGCGACCCGCTCGCTGCGGGCGGTGAACTCCGCCAGGTCCAGGCGCCCGTCCCCCACGTGCCGGCCGAGCCGCTCCAGGGCCCGCTCCCGCTCGGCGTCACCGATCCGCATGTCGACCACGACCCTCACCCCTCTCGTCGGATACCGGAACTATCCGCTATCCGGAGGAGGCGCGCAACTCAGAGCTCGTCGAGGAACGCCAGCGCGGCCTCGGCCGCGGTGCGACGCCAGGCGGCGAGCATCCGGTCGAAGTCGTCGCCGCCGCCGTCCTGCTCGGCCCGCAGCGCGGTGACGATCGGCTCCAGCACCCGGCGCTGGGCGTCGACGAGCGCGGCGGTCGAGCCGCCGCGGCGGTGCTGCACGGCGAGCTTGAGCAGGAACTCCGAGCGCAGGTCCCGCACGTGCGGCACGGGCGTGGCCAGCCAGGCCTCGACGTGCCCCTCCCCGGCCGGGGTGGCCGCGTAGAGGGTGCGGGGCGGGCCGCCCTGGGTCTCGACGGCGCCCGCGGTGATCAGACCGGCGTCGACCAGGCGGCCGATCGCCCGGTAGACGATCGGCCGCGGGATCTGCCAGACCCGGCCGAGCTCGCCGTCGGCGGCGGTGAGCGCGGCGATGGCGAAGCCGTGGACCGGGCGCTCGCCGGTCACCGCCAGCACGACCCACTCGGCCTGCCCGAGCCGCGGAAGCATCGGGCCAGCGTAGGGCTCAGCGGTTGACGGCCGCCCCGTTGCCGTAGGACCAGGAGAAGCCGCGGTCGTAGAGGAAGCGCAGCTCGGGGTCGCTCTCCAGCACGAGCCGCTGCCCGTCGCCGGAGAGGGTGACCCGGCCGTCGGGGCGGACCGACCAGGCCAGCTCGACGGTGCGGGCGGGCGGGGTGAGCAACGGCTCGGGCCCCGACCGCGGGGCGCGCAGCTCCGCGCGGACGAGGCCGTCGCGCACGGGCGACCAGGTGCCGGTGACCAGCTCGCCGTCGGCGGTGCGGATCGCGAGCGGAGCGGACCCGGTGGGCGGGGCACCGGGGACCGGCAGCGTCGGCCCGGCCCAGGTCCACCGGCCGACGGCGACCTGCTGCCAGCGCCGGTCATCGGCGAGCCGCGCGGCGGGGGGCGAAGGGTCCTCCACGACCCGGTAGACGCCGGCGAGCGCGACGTCGGTGCGCTGGTAGGCGGGCTGGAGCTGCTGGAACAGCACGCCCTGGGCGGCGATCAGCGCCAGCCCGAGCACCGGGACCAGCCACCGGGTCACCCGGCGCAGCCGCGGCCACGGCAGCAGCGGCGGGGCGCCGCGCGTCCCGGCGGTCGGGCGGCCGGCGAGGAAGCGGGCCACCCGGGGCAGCTCCGGTGCGGCGACGAGCGCGAACCCGGCCGTGAGCGCGAGTGCGAACTGCTTGACCGGCACGTCGTAGGTCATGTTCAGCAGGAACACGGTGCCGAGCGCGACGGTGCCGAGCAGGCCGCCGAGCCAGGCCGTGCGGCGGAACACCAGCAGCAGCACGACGACGAGCTCCGCGGCCCCCGCGAGGAACTGGACCACCGGCGAGTACGCCATGAACGTCCACAACAGCCCCATCGGGCTCTTCTCCCCGGTGGCGACCAGCGCCTCGGAGTAGTCCATCCGGCCCATCTGGGTCAGGTTCAGCTTCGACCAGACGTACCCCTGCATGGCCATGATCAGCACGAAGCGCAGCAGCGCGTGCAGCACCCAGCCCGTCCGGATCCACCAGCGCGGCCCCGCCGTCGTCTCGACCATGCCGACGACGCTAGGGCCCGGCGGGCGCGCTCCGGATCCTCCGCAGGACCGATCTCGCCCGGTCCGGCCCCCGTCGTACGGATGAGACGTGACCGCCGTCGCAACCATGAGTCGTGCACAACCATGCGTGGGTAGCCATCCGGTGATGCGGCCGTCGCGCCGCACCCCGGATCCGCCGCGGCACCGGCGCCCGGCCACACCGTCCGCACCCGATCCCCGGCGCCCACCAGGGCGCCGGCCAGGAGGAACCGTGCCCACCACCGTGTCCGCCATGACGACCGCAGGCCCGAACAAGCCGTTCGAGCGCGGGACGATCGAGCGCCGCGACCCCAAGCCGCACGACGTCGTCATCGACATCCGGTACGCCGGCATCTGCCACTCCGACATCCACCAGGCCCGCGACGAGTGGGGCGAGGGCATCTACCCGATGGTCCCCGGCCACGAGATCGCCGGCGTCGTGTCCGCCGTCGGCGGCGAGGTGACCCGCTACGCGGTGGGCGACCGCGTCGGCGTCGGCTGCTTCGTCGACTCCTGCCGCGAGTGCGAGAACTGCCGGGCCGGCGAGGAGCAGTACTGCCTGCAGGGCGAGGTGCAGACCTACAACGCGGTCGACCACGACGGCGAGAACACCTACGGCGGCTACTCGACGCAGATCGTCGTCGACGAGAACTACGTACTGGGGATCCCCGACGGTGTCGAGCTCGACGTCGCCGCGCCGCTGCTCTGCGCCGGCATCACGCTCTACTCGCCGCTGAACCACTGGAAGGCGGGCCCCGGCACGAAGGTCGCGATCGTCGGCATGGGCGGCCTCGGCCACATGGGCGTCAAGATCGCGAAGGCGATGGGCGCCGAGGTGACCGTCCTGTCCCGCACGCTGTCCAAGCAGGAGGACGGCATGCGGCTCGGCGCGGACCACTACCACGCCACCGAGGACGAGGCGACGTTCACCGAGCTCGCCGGCAGCTTCGACCTGATCGTCAACACCGTCGCCGCGGTCGTCCCGGTCGACGACTACCTCGGCCTGCTGAAGCTGGACGGCTCGATGGTCAACGTCGGCGTCCCGGAGGAGAAGCTGTCCTACCACGGCTTCTCGCTGGTCGCGGGCCGTAAGAGCCTGTCCGGCTCGAAGATCGGCGGCATCCGCGAGACCCAGGAGATGCTGGACTTCTGCGCGCGCCACGGCCTGGGCGCCGACGTCGAGACCATCTCCTGCGACCAGGTCGACGAGGCATGGGAGCGGGTCGTGAAGGGCGACGTGCGCTACCGGTTCGTGATCGACACCGCGACGTTCGGCTGACCCGCGTCCCGATGTGAGACGCACCTCGCGCGCCGATCCGTGGAACGATCGCGCACGACGTTCCCGACGACCGTGAACCGGAGGCTCACGTGATCCTCATCGTGCTCAAGGCCCAGATCCGACCCGACAAGCGGGAGGAGTGGCTGTCCGGAATCTCGCAGTACAAGAAGGACGTGAACTCCGAGCCCGGCAACATCTCCTTCGACTACCACGAGAACGTCGAGAAGGAGAACGAGTTCGTCATCGTGGAGGTCTTCCGGGACAGTGCCGCGGGCGACGCGCACGTCAAGACCGACCACGCGCAGAAGTTCTTCGACTTCATGGGGTCCGTGGTGCCGGAGAAGCCGCTCATCAACTTCCAGAGCGAGGACGGCAAGGACGCCTGGGTCGAGATGGGTGAGGTCACCCCGCACTGACCGTCCGCACGAGTCCCGGCGACGCCGGCGGTCCCCCTCGGGCCGCCGGCGTCGCCGTGTCCGGGGCCGCTCAGCCGGTGCCGGTCGTCGTCCCGGTGCCGCCGGTGGTGCCCGTCCCACCGGTGGTGCCCGTCCCGCCGGTCGTGCCGCCGCTCCCGCCCTGGACCGAGGAGGTGCCGGGCGGGCCACCGGGCCCACCGGGACCGCCGCCCGGGCCCCCGGGGCCGCCGAGCAGCCCGCCGCCCAGGGCGCCGAGCGCGACGCCGACTGCGAGGGCGACCGCGGCGATCGCCGCGGCCACGCGGACCCCCACGGTGCGCCGCGGCGCGGCCGGGGCGGGTCCGCCGGCCGTCGCCGGGGCGGCCGGCGCGGGACCGGCCGCCGGGGCGGGTGCGGGGGTGTGCGCCCGGCCGCCGGCCTGCGGGAGCACCGTGGTGTCGTCGACCCGGGCCGCGGCCCGGGCGTAGGGGTCGGCGTGCGGGACGAGGGCACCGGGGGTGCCCGCGGCCGGGGCCGCCGGTGTCGGCGAGGTCGGGGTGGTCACTGCGTCCTCCGTGCGATGCGGGGTCCGGCTCGGTGGCCGGTGTCGGGACCCACCGTCGTCGGCGCACCCGTCCGTGCCGTGTGGTGCGCCTGTGGTTCCGCTGTGCAGGCACGCGGGCGCGGCGCCGGGCCGGACGGGCGGAGCGGGCGGACCGGACGACCCCGCCGAGACGGGCGTTCCGGGTGATCGGGACGGGAGCGCACCGCGTCCGGGGTGCCGCGGACCGGGGTGCAGACTGGTCGCACACGGCAGGTCCTTTCGTCACGCAACCCGGACGCTCCCCAGACGTCTCACACCGTGACGGACCGAGCACGTGGCGTCGCCACCCCGAGCGACGCGGACGAACAGGAGCACCGCATGGACACCGATCGGCAGCGCCCCCGCCGCCTCGTCGCGCTGGGCCTCGGACTGGCCACCGTCGCGGGCGTGGGCCTCGCCGGGACGGCCGTCGCCGGGTCCCCCGCCGCCGAGCAGACCCGCGCGGAGCCGCTGGTCCCGGGCACGCCGTGCTCGGTGTCGGCGAAGGCCTGCGTGGACCTGGACTCCCAGCGGTCCTGGCTGATCCAGGACGGCAAGGTGATCCGCGGCCCGATCGGCATCTCCTCCGGCGGCAACGGCCAGGAGACCCCGGTCGGCCACTCGCTGCGGGTCTACCGCAAGGACGCGACCCACAAGAGCGAGGAGTCGCGCCTGCCCGACGGCAGCCCGGCGCCGATGCCGTGGTCGGTCTTCTTCAACGACGGCGGCATCGCCTTCCACAGCGGCGACCCGAACCGCTCGTCGGCCGGCTGCATCCACGTCCCGCCGGACGAGGCCAAGGCCTACTTCGACTACCTGCAGATCGGCGACCAGGTCCAGGTCGTGAAGGCGTCGGAGGAGCAGGCGGCCCGCAAGGGTTCCTGACCACCGACCACCGCATCGGGGGTTGCTCCGGCGGTCGGAGTAACGCCGGGACGGTCACCGCGCGACACACCGGACGTACTCCCCGTCCCCGTACTCCGGAGCGCCCGATGGCCGACAGCCGGCACCCCCGTCGCACGCCGACCGAGCTCGCGCGCCGGGTCGCGCGGCTCTCCCTGAGCGGGAGCGCCCGTGCGGCCGCGGTACCGGTGCGCGGGCTGGCCCGGCTGGGCCGGGCGGCCGACGACCCGCGGTGGACCGGGCAGACCTGGCTCTGGCAGCCGGGCTGGGGCCGGCGCATGCACGACCGGCTCTACCGCAGCCCGGACCCGTACGCGATCGGCCTCTCCCCCTACGAACAGCACAAGTACGGCACCGTCATGGACGTCCTCGCCGGGCGCCGGTTCGACCGGGTGCTGGAGGTCGGCTGCGGCGAGGGGGACCTGTCGGTCCGCCTGGCCGGGCACACGACGGCGCTGCTCGGCGTCGACATCTGCGGTGCCGCCGTCGACCGGGCGGCCGCGCGGGTCCCGTCCGGGACGTTCGTGCGCCGGACGCTGCCGCACGAGATGCCCGAGGGCGGGTTCGACCTGATCGTCGCCACGGACGTCCTCTACTACTGGGAGCCGGTCACGCTGCGCGTCGGCCTCGCGACCCTGCTGGACCGGCTGCGCCCCGGCGGGATGCTCCTGGCCTACCACTACCGCGGCGCGTTCGGCCAGGCCGGGACGGCCGACCGGGTGCACGCCGAGCTGACGGCCGCCGCCGCGGAGCGGGGCCTGCACGTGCGGGCCGACACCACGCACGACGGCGTCGGTCCCGGCGGCGACGGCGCGCGGCTCGGCGTCGTCGTGCGCCCCGTGCTCGCCCTGCCCGCGCCCCGGCGCCCGCAGCCGGACGCCGCCCGCGCCCGCCGTTCCTGAGACGGCGCTGCACCGGTCGGCGGGGTCCCGGCTGCGCCGTCCGGTCGTTCTCGTCAGGGCGACGTGGACCTGTCGTGAGCTGGGTGCGCATCACTACCGTCCGGAGTCATGACGGTCGAGTCCGACGGGCCCGCCGGGATGGCCGCCGCCCAGCGCGTGGTCACGATCCCCGAGCTCAGCGCGCCCAGCTACCTGCAGGCGGTCCTCTCGATCGCCTACCGCGACGAGCGCAACAGCGTCCCGCTGACCGTCGCGACCCCGGCCGGGCTGGTGTTCGGCAACGCCGTGCACCCCGCCGCCTGGCTGCGCGGGCTGGGCGACCAGCTGCGCCGGCTGACCGCCGACGACCCCGGCAACGCCTCGGCGCAGTCCATGGCGGAGATGTTCGACGACATGGCCGACGGGCGCGGCGACGAGCGGCCCGGCGCCGACATCCCGACGAAGGACATCCACTGGATCTACTTCACCGAGGCGCTCGTCGTGCCGACCGCAGCGGCCGGCCCGAACTACGTCGAGCCGGCCTGCTGGCAGGTGGCACTGCGCGACGTCACCGGCTGGACGATCGGGCTGCCGCCGGCCTGAGCACCCGTCCGGTGATCATCCGAAGTGATGATCGCAAAACGGGCCCCCGCCGGGGCCGCGCGAGCCGCTCCGTCGCAGGTCGCGCCGCAACCCGCAGGTCACGGACCCGGGCCGCGGCGGAGGGTGTGACGACGGCCACCCGAATTCGTGCGTGAGGATCCGGCGGCCCGCGACCTCCCATGTGTGTCGAGCGGATCGACGGGGCACAACCGGTGCGAACCGGCTCCCCCGATCCGGAACCACACGAGGCCCGACCCCGGGCCACGCACTGGAGGCGCAGATGAGCACCGACACCAAGGCCCCGGCCACCACCGGCACCCCCTCGGCCCTGCAGTCCGAGCACGGCAGCACCCGGATCGCCGAGACCGTCGTCTCGAAGATCGCCGGGTTGGCCGCCCGCGAGGTCAGCGGCATCCACGCCCTCGGCGGCGGCGCCGCCCGCGCGTTCGGCGCGCTGCGCGAGCGCATCCCGGGCGGCACGACCAACGCCTCGCAGGGCGTCTCGGTCGAGGTCGGCGAGAAGCAGGCCGCGGTCGACATCAACGTCGTCGTCGAGTACGGCGTCTCGATCGCCGACCTGGCCAAGGCCGTCCGCCGCAACGTCATCTCCGCCCTGGAGCGGATGACCGGGCTCGAGGTCGTCGAGGTCAACATCTCGGTCGACGACGTCCACCTGCCGTCCGAGGACGACGGCAAGGACGAGGAGCCGAAGAAGATCGAGAACACCTCGCGGGTGGCGTGAACGCCCTCCCCGCCGCGGGCGGCGCACCCGTCGCCGCCGGTGGCATCGACACCGACCGGATCGCCGACGCGGTCCTGAGCTGCCCCGGGGTGGCCCAGCTGCACGCCGGCCGGTTCGGTGAGATCGCCACCTACCTGCCCGGACGCCGGGTCAGCGGCATCCGCGTGGACCCCACGGCCCAGGCCGTCGAGATCCACGTGGTCGGCCGCTACCCGGCGTCGGTGGCCGCGATCGCCGACCAGGTCCGCGCCGCCGTGCTCCCCGTCGTCGGGGACACGCGGGTGGACGTGGTGGTCGGCGACTACGCCGGACCGGCCGAGACCGCGCCGATCCGGCGCTCGGACTCGGCACCGGCCACCGGTGAGATCGAGGCCCCGCCCGCGACACACGCCTGACCCGCCCGGACGCCCGCTCTCGCCCCGACCGGGGAGTCCGGTACCTCCTCTCTCGAAGGACGTGACTGCGATGTCCCTGTCCAGCAACACGCAGATCGGCCTGCTGGCCGGCCTGCTCCTCGCCATCGCCGGCATCGTCGGCGGCTTCGGCGGGTTCGTCCTCGCCCTGATCCTCGGCGCGCTCGGCCTCGCCGTCGGCCGCTGGCTCGACGGCGAGCTCGACCTGTCCGAGCTCTCCGAGCGCTCGGGACTGTCCGGGCGCGGCCGCGACAAGGTCCGGTGACCGCGGTGAACGCCGCGAGCACCGCGACGGGGGACCCGGACACCGTCCGCGTCACCCCGTCCGCGCCGCCACCCCCGGACGACAGCCCCACCCGGTCCCTCGACGCCGGCGCCAGCAGCGCGGCCGAGGACCGGGGCCGGGTCGACGTCGCCGACCAGGTCGTGCAGAAGATCGCCCTCGGCGCGCTCGAGGAGACCGACGGCGTCGGCGGCACGACCGGCACCGTCGGCCGGATGCTCGGCCGCGACGAGTCCGCGGGCCGGCCCCGGGTCGACGCCACCGTCTCCGGGCACACCGCCAGGATCGACGCGCGCATCTCCGTGGCCTACCCCTCGCCCGTCGCGTCGGTCTGCGACCGCGCCCGCGCGCACGTCGTGCGGCAGGTCGAGGCCCTGACGGGGCTCTCCGTCGCGCGGGTGGACGTCACCGTCACCGCGCTCACCACCCCGGGCTCGGCCCGCCCGGCCGGGAGGGAGCTCGAGTGATCCGCCGCCCCCGCAAGTCCCTGGCCGCGGGCATCGTCGCGCTGGTGCTGCTCGCGCTGTGCGCGCTCGTCGCCGTCGCGGTCGTGCAGCTGATGCTCGGGCAGCAGCCCGTCGTCGACCTCGCCGGGCTGAACGCCCTCGTCGCCGGGCTCACCGGCGCCGACCTGCCGGTGCTGATCGCCTCCGGCGTGGTCGCGCTGCTCGGGCTGGTGCTCGTCGTGGTCGCGCTGCGGCCCGGCACGCCGACCGTGCTGCCGCTGGCCCCCGCCGACGGCGCCGAGCGGCTCGACACCGGCATCACCCGGCGCAGCCTGAACCGCGCTCTGTCCGACGCCGCCACCGGCGTCGACGGCGTCACCAAGGCCTCGGTGAAGAGCAGCGGGCGCAGGGCCGCGGTCACCGCGCACGCCGCGTTCGGCGACCCGAAGGACCTGCGCGAGCAGGTCCGCGGCGCGGTCTCCGAGCGGCTCGCCGCGGTCGGCCCGGCCCGCAGCCCGCGCGTCACGGTCTCCGTGACCGGCACGAAGCAGGAGGCGTGATGGCCAGCGCGAACCCCCCGGCCCGGCTCAACCGGACCCTGCTGTTCCTGATCGGGCTCGTCCTGCTCGCCGCCGGCGTGTTCGGGCTGCTGTTCGGCCTGGGCGTGCTGCGCCCGGTGCTGCCGATGCTCGACCCGTCCGTGCCGCTGCTGCCGGCGAACCCCGTGTTCGACGCCTGGGTGCCCTGGGTCGTCGTCGTGGCCGCCGTCGTGGTCGGGCTGCTGGCGCTGCGCTGGCTGCTCGCCCAGGCCCGCCGGCGCCCGCGTACCTCGTCCTGGACGCTGCCGTCGGCCCAGGTCGCCGGCCGCGACGCCGGCGTCACCCGGATCCACTCCGACGACGCCGCCGACGCGCTGGCCGCCGACATCGAGGGCTACGAGGGCGTCCAGCGCGCCGCGGCCGCACTGGTGGGCGACCGTCGCCGGCCGCAGATCCACCTGGAGGTCACCGCCGACGACGGCGCCGACCTCACCGCGCTGCGGGCCCGCATCACCGACCACGCGCTGCCGCGCCTGCGCTCCGCGCTGGACATCGGGTCCGACCACGCGGACCTGGTGCTCCGCCTCGCCGAGGAGAAGCAGCGCTCCCGGGTGGGCTGACCGGACCGCACACGACGACGGCGGGGCCCCGGGAGATCCCGGGGCCCCGCCGTCGTCGTGCGTGGGGCCTCAGCGCGACCGGTCGACGAACCCGGCGCCCGCCATCCGCAGCCCGCTGCCGCCCGCCGTGCGCAGCAGCCCGGCCATGGCGATGACCAGGCCCGCCATCTCACAGGTCTCCTCGGTGCCGGCCAGCACGTTGTAGCCGAAGGACTGCACGTCGCCGGTCTGCTCGAACACCGCGCCGCCGACGGACTCCAGCCCGACCGCGCCGAACAGGAACACCGCCGCACCCGCGATCACGAGGTAGCCGCCGGGGCGGCGCAGCAGCATCGGCAGGCACAGCGCCGCGACGACCACGACCAGCGCCGCCGCCGGGATGATCCAGGCGTAGGTGAGGAAGCCGGTGGTGCGGAACGTGGTGTGGATGATCCAGCCGACCTGCTCGTGGTTCGCCGCGACCTCGTCCATCGACACGACCGCGCAGGACACCGCGAGCAGGACCCAGCGCCAGCGCTCCCGGCGCACCGAGTTGACCGCGACCAGCGCGAGCAGGCCCGCGTTGACCAGGTGCAGGACGGAGCTGAACCAGGTCGAGATGTTCAGCTCGGTGCCCAGCCGGATCGGCGCCGGGATCTGGAAGCCCGGGCGCCCGATGCCGTACACGGCGGCGCCGTAGTGCGCGAGGGCCAGCAGCGCGACGATCGCGGCGGCGGTGCCGACCACCGGACCGCGCCGGACGAGCGCGAGGTGAGGCGCACCCGGCGCGGCGGGCTGCGGTTCGGGCGACGGCTCCGGCCGCGCCGGGGACGCGGCGCCGGCGGCCGGGGACCCGTCGTCGGCCAGGCGCGGGATGACGACCGTGGCCGGGTCGTCGTCGGCGCGGTGCGAGCCGCGGCCCCGCGTGATGTGGTCCTGGGCGGTCATGTCCCCTCCTCCTCGCCGCGCGGCCGGAGTCGTGCGGGGGGCCGCGAGATGGCTGGAAGGTAAACGAGCGTCCGTCCGCGGGGAAACGCCCGGTCAGCTCCAGGGGCGGGCCGAGCGGGTCGCCCAGTACTGCTCCGCGGGCTCGGCGAGCTCCGCGAGCCCGTCGCGCACCGCGGGCGTCAGTCCGGTCGCCGCGCCGGCCAGGTTGGACGCCAGCTGCTCGGTGCCCACCGGCCCGAGCAGCACCCAGCGGGCCCACGGGTTGGCCAGCGCCGCGGCGACGGCGATCCGGTCCAGCGGCACCCCGCTCCGCTCGGCCAGGCGCGCGGCGGCCCGGGCCCCGGGGGAGCCGTCGTCGCCGCCGGGGGCCAGGCGGCCGTTGGCGAAGACCTCCTTGAGGATCACCCGGGCCCCGGTGCCGGCCGCCTCGGCCAGCGCGGGACCGGCGGAGGGTTCGAGCGGGTTCCAGGTGCTCTGGAACGAGGTGAACAGCGCCTCGCCGCCGACCCGCACGTCGAGGGCGCGCCGGATCGCCTCGGCCTGGGCCGGGCCGGACGTCGAGATCCCCACCCGCACCCCGCGGTCGCGCAGGTGGGCGAGCGCGCGGTGGACGCGGTCGTCGTCGAGGACGCCGGTGTCGAGCGTCGCGGAGTGCACGTGGTAGGTCCCGAGCCGGTCCCCGAGCAGCTCGTGGCTCTGCGCGTACTGCTCGGTGAAGGCGTCGAGGGAGTGGTCCTTGACCTCGTGGGTCGCCGCGTCCATCCGCCACCCGCCCACGTAGCGGTAGCCCCACTTGGAGCCGATCTCGACGTCGCCGGCGCCGGGGTTCGCCGCCAGCCAGCCCGCGAGGAACTCCTCGGCCCGGCCGTAGGACCGCGCGACGTCGACGTAGCGCACGCCCGCGGCGTAGGCCGCGTCGAGCAGCGCGCAGGTGCGCTCGCGCAGGGCGTCGACGTCGCGGTCGTCGCCGAGCTCCCCGGCGCGGCCGGAGGTGATGTAGGCGGGGCGGGCGATCGCGGCCAGGCCGAGACCGAGCCGCGCGACGGGGTCGGGCATGGCCCCAGCCTGCCCGACCGGACGCGCGCCGCCCAGCCGGCGAAACACCTGTTGCGTCCCGACGGCGGCCGGTAGCGTCCCGGGGCATGACCGACGCGCCGTCCGGTGGCTGGGTCCTGCTGCTCGCGCAGCTGCCGGCCTCCCCCTCCAGCCCGCGGGTCACGCTGTGGCGGCGGGCCCGGGCCGCCGGCGCCGTCGGCCTGCAGAACGGCGCCTGGGCGCTGCCCGCCACCCCGGGGCACCGCGACTTCGTCGAGGGTCTGGCCGCCTACGTGCGCGAGCAGGGCGGCACGGCGTACGCCCTGGACGTCACCGGCGACGACGACGGCATCGTCGCCCGGTTCCGCGCCGAGCGCGGCAAGGAGTTCGCCGAGTTCGCCGAGCGCGGCCACGCCCTGCTCGCCGAGCTGGAGAAGGAGTCCTCGCGGGACAACTACACCTTCGCCGAGCTGGAGGAGAACGAGCAGGACCTCGACCGGCTCACCGGCTGGATCGCGAAGATCGCGGCCCGGGACTTCTTCCCCGACGAGCGCGGCAAGGACGCCGAGGAGCTGCTCGACCGGTGCCGGCGGGCCCTGGAGGCGTTCACCGCCGCCGTCTACCGGGCGGAGGGCGTCGCGCCGGACCTCCCGCCGCGCACGGACCCGCCCGCCGGGTGAGCGGGTGACCCCGCACTCCACGCCGGCCGCCGCCGTCGTGGACGCGCTCGGCACCGACACCGTCCGCGGGCTCGCCGCGGGCGAGGCCGCCGCCCGGCTCGCCCGGCACGGGCCGAACCGGTGGGTGACCCCGCGCCGCGTCACGTTCGGCCGGGTGCTGGCCGACGAGGTCACCGAGCCGATGATGCTGCTGCTCGCGGCCATCGCGGTGCTCTACGGCGTGTGGGGCCGCATCGACGACACCGTCGCGGTCGTCGTGATCATCGCGGCGGTGGTGGCGGTCGAGGTGTTCGCCGAGTTCCGGGCCAAGGCGGTGATCGCCTCGCTCGGCGAGCTCACCGCCCCGACCACCCCGGTCGTGCGCGACGGCCGCACGGTGTCGGTGCCCGTCGCCGACGTCGTGCCGGGCGACCTGGTGCCGCTGTCGGCCGGCGCCCGGGTCCCGGCCGACCTGCGGCTGGTCGAGACGTGGGGGCTGCGGGTCGACGAGTCCGCGCTGACCGGGGAGTCCGCGGCCGCCGCGAAGGACGCGGCGCGCGTCGTCGACGACGGCGCCGCCCTCGGCGAGCGCGCCACCCTCGCCTTCGCCGGGACGACCGTCGCGGCCGGGCGGGCGCGGGGCGTCGTCGTCGCCACGGGAACGGCGACCGAGCTGGGCACGCTCACCGGGCTGGTCGTGGCCGCGAAGCCGCCGCGCACCGCCCTGCAGCAGGCCATGCGCGACCTCGCCGGCAGCCTCGCGACGCTGGCGATCGCGTTCAGCGTGCTCGTCCCGCTGATCGGGGTGCTGGCGGGGCGCCCGTGGCGGGAGATGGTGCTGACCGGGCTGACCCTGGCGTTCGCGACGGTCCCGGAGGAGCTTCCGATCATCGTCAGCCTGGTGCTCGGGCTGGGCGCCCACCGGCTGTCGCGGCGCCGCGGCCTGGTGCGGCGGCTGCGCGCCGCCGAGGCCCTCGGCACCGTCACGGTGCTCGCCACCGACAAGACCGGGACGCTGACGTGCAACCGGATGGCCGTCGTCGTCGCCGAGCCCGCGCCGGGCACCGGTGAGGACACGCTGCTCGCGCTGGGCGCGGCCTGCACCGAGGCCGTCCCCGAGCCCGACGGCGGCTGGTCCGGCGACCCGACCGACGTCGCGTTCCTCCTCGCGGCCCGCGAGCGCGGCCTGCCCGCGCCCCCGGCACCGCTCGCGCGGTTCCCGTTCGACCCGTCCCGCGAGACGATGACGGTGGTGCTGCCGGGCGGGCGGGTCGTCACCACCGGCTCGCCCGAGTCCGTGCTGCAACGCTGCCCCGGCGCCGGCCCGGCGACGGCGGCCCGCGCGGCGGAGCTGGCCGGGCGCGGGCTGCGGGTGATCGCCGTCGCCACCCGGACGGCGGCGGCCGTGCCGGGCACCGCGGAGGAGGCCGAGCGCGACCTCGTCGCGGCCGGGCTCGTCGGCCTGTCCGACCCGCCGCGCCCGGGCGCCGCGGACGCGGTCGCCGCGGCCCGCACCGCGGGCGTGCGGGTGCTGATGGTGACCGGCGACCACCCCGCCTACGCCCGCGCCGTCGCCGCCGAGGTCGGCATCGTCGACGGCACGGGCGCGGACGCGGTCCTCACCGGCCGCGACCTCGACGCCCTCGACGACGCAGGGCTGGCCGACGCCGTCGTGCGCCGCCCGGTCGTCGCCCGCGCGACCCCCGCGCACAAGCTGCGCCTGGTCGAGGCGCTGCAGGCCCGCGGGGAGGTCGTCGCCGTGACCGGCGACGGCGTCAACGACGCCCCGGCACTGGCCCGGGCCGACGTCGGCGTCGCGATGGGGTCCTCCGGCACCGACGTCGCGCGCGACGCCGCGGGCCTCGTCCTCGCCGACGACGACGTCTCCACCCTCACCCGCGCGCTGCGCGAGGGCCGCACCCTGCACGGGAACCTGCGCAAGGGCGTCGCGTACTACCTGGCGTGCAAGGCCGGGCTGGTCGCGACCGTCGCCGCCGGCGTGCTCGCCGGGATGGCCGTGCCGTTCGCGCCGATCCAGATCGTGGTGCTGGAGATGTTCATGGACGTCGCCGGGAGCGCCACGTTCGCGGCCGAGCCCGCCGAGCGCGACGCCATGACCCGCCCGCCGCGTGACGCCGGCGCGCGCTTCCTCGACCGCGCGCTGCTCACCGACCTGGCGGCCGGGGCCGTGGCGTTGTTCGTGGCCGTCGGCGGTCTCTACCTGGTCACCGCCTCGCAGACGGTGGCGTTCGTCGGCTGGCTGTCGGGCTACCTCGCGCTGGCCTGGGTGATGCGCACCGAGCGGACCCCGCTGCTGCGTGCGGGCCTGCTGGCGAACCGCTTCCTGCCGGCCTGGACCGTGCTGAGCTGCGCGGCCGTCGTCGTGATCATGACGGTGCCGGTGCTGCGCGACACCCTGCGGCTGACCCCGCTGAGCGGGCCGCAGTGGGCGGCGGCCGTGCTCGTCCCCGTCGCGGCGGTCGCCGTGCTGGAGGTGCGCAAGGTCGTGCGCAGACGGCGCGCCGGCGGCCCGGCCGTGCTAGATAACCGGGCGTGAACGGATCGATCCTGACCCGGTCGGCGCCCGAGCCGCCCCGCACCGTCGCCGTCGGCGACGACCCCGACCAGGTGCTGGAGCTGTGGCCCGACGGCGACGCCGGCCGCCCGCTCGTCGCGCTGGTGCACGGGGGGTTCTGGCGGCCCCGGTTCGACCGCGCGCACCTGCGCCCGATGGCGGCGGCCCTGAACGCGCTGGGCCTGCCCGTGGCGTCGGTGGAGTACCGGCGCCGCCCCGGCCACCCGGACGCGGCGGTGGCCGACGTCCTGGCCGGGCTGCGGGCCGCGCACGCGCACGCCGGGCCGGTCGTCGCCGTCGGGCACTCGGCGGGCGGGCACCTGGTGCTGCACGCGGCGGCCGTCGAGCCGTCGCTGCTGCGGGCCACGGTCCCGCTCGCCCCGGTCGCGGACCTCGCCCTGGCCGACGCCGACGACCTCGGCGACGGCGCGGTCCGCGCGTTCCTCGGCACGGCGGCCGACGACCGTCCGGACCTGGACCCGGCGGCCGGGCCGTCACCGTCCGGGCCGGTGACGATCGTGCACGGGGACGCCGACGACCGGGTCCCGCTGTCCGTGTCGCGCTCCTACGCCGGCCGGCACCCGTCGGCCCGGCTGGTCGAGCTCGCCGGCTGCGACCACTTCGCGCTGGTGGACCCGCTGTCCCCGGCCTGGACGACGGTGACCCGGGAGATCCTGGCGGCGGCGGCGTGACCGGCGACGGCGACGACCTGCCCCGCCACCAGCTGGCCATGACCGTGCTGATGACGCCGGACATGGCCAACTTCTCCGGCAACGTGCACGGCGGCACGATCCTGAAGCTGCTCGACCAGGTCGCGTTCTCCTGCGCGAGCCGGTGGGCCCGGACCTACGTGGTGACGCTGTCGGTGGACCGGGTGCGCTTCCGCGAGCCGATCTACATCGGCGAGCTGGTGACGTTCCGGGCGTCGGTCAACCACACCGGCCGCAGCTCGATGGAGGTCGGGATCCGGGTGACGACGGAGAACATCACCGAGCAGACCCAGCGCCACGCCAACAGCTGCTACTTCACGATGGTCGCGATGGACGAGCACCGCAGGCCGGTGCCGGTCCCGGAGCTGGCGCCGGCCACGGACGACGAGCACCGCCGGTGGGCCGAGGCGCGGCGACGGTCGGAGGTGCGCCGCTCCGCGGGCTGACCGGCCCCGCACACGACGGCGCCCCGGGACCGTGTGGTCCCGGGGCACGTCGCAGGTGCGGTGATCAGTTGATCGAGTCGCCCGCGCCCGAGGTCTGCCCGCAGTTGTCGGACTGGTCGGTCGCCGAGTCGCCGGAGACGGCCTTGGCCTTGCCGCCCAGGCCCAGGGCACCGGTGATGCCGTCGAGCAGGCTGGCGTCCTCGACCGGGACCTGCACGCCGAGGGCGTTGACCGGCACGTTGTTGTTGCAGACCTGGATCGGCACGTTGACGTTGTTGCCGTTCAGACCGGAGATCAGGCCCTTGGCGTCCTTGTCGATGTGGCCCGACTCGTGCTTGCCGTGGTGCTTGCCGTCGTGGTCGCCCGAGTAGTCGCCGGCGAACGCCAGCGGGGACACGGCGAGCAGGGACGCGGCCGACGCCGCGACGATGATTCCGGCCTTCTTCAGCACAGTTCTTCTCCTGTTGGGTATCGGGGCACGGACGACGGCCCCGTTCCATGACGGCACGTTGACAAAGCGGGGGAGCCCGTACCGACTGCCGACGAATCTAGCGCCGCGATCGGTGCCCGAACAATTCCGGTACCACCATCGGGTGGCCCGATTACTTTCAGTGGGGTTATTCCCTCGATGGGGTTCGATCGTCATCGGCCGAATCCGGTGCGATCCGGACACCGGCCACGGTCCGGTCGGCACGAGGGGTCACGACCGCCCAGCCCCGGACACGAACGTGCCCCGGGACCGCGAGGGTCCCGGGGCACGTCGCGACAGGGAGTCGGTCAGTTGACCGAGTCGCCCGCGCCGGCCTCCTGGCCGCAGGTGTCGGACTGGTCGGTGGCCGAGTCGCCCGAGTGCGCCTTGGCCTTGCCCAGCACGCCCGCCGCACCGGTCACGCCGTTGCCGGCGGCCGCGTCCTCGACCGGGACCTGAACGCCCAGGGCGTTGACCGGGACGTTGTTGTTGCACGCCTGGATCGGGGCCTGCAGGTTGTTGCCGTTGGCGCCCGCGACGATGCCCTTGGCGTCCTTGTCGATGACGCTGTCCTCACCGGCGAAGGCCAGCGGGGACAGGCCGATCAGGGCGACGGCGGACGCGGCGGCGACGAGGCCGACCTTCTTCTTCTGCACAGTCTTCTCCTGGAGGTTTCGGATCCACACGGATCCGGCACGTGCCGGCCCGACGACGAAAAGGGGGAGCCCGAACCGGCTGAGCAGAACCGTAATGGCGGGAAAGAGCGGGCGGCAAACCGCGCAACACCATCGTGCGGAACAATCACCGAGGGTCAGTTATTCACACCTTCCGGTTCCGGCGCCGAGTCGACCCCCACGCACGCCGACCGACGGCCGCCCGGCCGGCCCGCGGGTGCACCGGCTACGGGACCTCCGCGGCGGGCCGGGTGCCGCGCGGGCGGGTGCCGGCCGCGCCGGTGCGGGTCGGCCAGAGCGTGACCGCCCGGGTCGGGACGACGCCGAGCCCGGGCTGCGTACGCCGGGTCGTGGCCTCGTCGACGGTGAAGCGGCGGACCGTCATGTCCGCCAGGTGCGGGTGGAACACGACGGTCCGGAACAGCCGGGACCCCACGAACGCGTCGGCCGCGCCGGAGTCGCCGAACAGGTGCACCCCGCCGTAGGTGCCGGACGCCGGGTCGGCGAGCCAGATCGTCGCGAGCAGCCCGGGCAGCTCGGCGAAGGCCGGGGCGAGCTCGCCGCAGAGCGCCCGGTGCTCGTCGTCGGTGATGCCGTCGAGGCGGTGGGTGGTGAGGAAGGTCTGCATGCCAGGAGTCTCGGGCGGCCGGGCCCGGTGGCGCCTCGGCCGGTCACGCCGACATCGGTGGCGTGACCGGCGCGGCCCGTCCGGCCCAGTCCGCTGCGCCGGACGGGCCCCGTTCAGACGTCCGCGACCCCGCGGGCGACGGCGATGCCCGCCGCCTCGGCGCGCGTCCGCGCGCCGAGCGCCAGCAGCAGGTTCGAGACGTGCCGGCTCGCCGTGCGCTCGCTGATGTGCAGCGTCGCGCCGATCTCCCGGTTCGACAGCCCGGCCGCGACCAGGCGCAGCACCTCGGTCTCGCGGGGCGACAGGCCCGCCGGCCCCACCGGCTCCCGGGTCTCGGACTCGACCAGGCGGGCCAGCCAGCCGTCGACGCTGCCGGGGCCGAAGTCCAGCACGACACACTGGTGGGCGACGCCGTCCACCTCGACCGGCGCCCCGACCGGGGCGAACCCGAGCGGCAGGAAGATCGGGCCGAGCTCGCCCAGGTCGACGACGACGGAGTAGAGCCGCCGCAGCCGCGGGCGCAGCTCCATGTAGACGCGCTTGACGTCGAGCCAGCACGCCGACACCGCGGGCGAGCGCAGCTCCCCCGACCCGCGCCCGAGCCAGCGGCGCATCAGCAGAACCCGGTCCGCCGGCGACGGCGGCACCGCGCGCAGGTGCTCGGTCCAGGGCCGGGTGACCGGGTCGGCCGCGAGCACCGCGGGGTCGACGGCCGACAGCTCGACGATCTGGACGAACGCCTCGACCGTCCCGTCCGGTCCGCGCGCCACGGCGAACGTCTCCGGGTGCCGGTCCCACCAGCGGGCCAGCGCCTCGGCGCAGGGCCGCGGCTCGTGCCGGGCGACGATGTCGGCGACGGCCCGCCCGTCCTGCGGGCGGGCCTGCTCGACGGCGTGGTCCGGCCGGGTGCTGGGGAAGCAGGCGTCGCGCACCACCGGGTTCTCGATGAGGAACATCAGGTCCGCGGTGTGGCGCCACAGGCCGCCGGCGGCGGGTTCCGGACGGTCGGCGTAGTAGCGGACGGCGCGCTGCCGGTAGCCGCGGCGGGTGTCGGGGTCGCGCACGGCGAGCTCCCGGCCGACGGTGTCGCGCACGACGTCGTGGAGCAGCAGGCCGTCGGGGACGGTCTCGGCGAAGGGCAGGGTCCGCAACGCGTCGTAGGCGGGGCGGGCGCGGTCGTCGCCGAGCAGGGCGCGCAGCACCGGTTCGGTCACCCGGCGGACGGTCGACGCCGCCTCGACGGCCCGCACGACGTCGTCGTCGAGGCCGCCCAGGAACGCGTCGGTCAGCTCGGGGACGACGGCGGTGCCGTCCGCCCCTGCGCGGGCCCCCGCCGCCCCCAGCTCCAGGGCCAGGGGGTGACCGCGCGCGAACGCGTTCAGCCGCCGCGCCGCCGCGTCGTCGAGGCCGCGGGCGCGCAGGAGCGCGAGTGCGTCCGCCTCCGGCAGCGGGCCCAGCGGGAAACCGGCGACGAGACCGGCCCATCCGGCGGCGGTGTGCCACGCGGCGGCGGGACGGTCGCGCCCGGCGACGACCGTCAGCACCGACGCCGGCAGCGCGGGCAGGAAGCGGGTGCGCAGCCACCCGTCGAGCAGGCCGAGCACCTCGTAGGTGTCGACGACCAGCAGGATCCGCGCCGCGCCGCGCTCCCGCAGCGCGCCGACGACGGCCTGGGTCCCCGGGTCGTCGGCCGCCGGGAGGCCCAGCGCCGCGGCGAGCGCCCGGCGGAACCCGCGGGGCGTCGGCTCCACGTCGCGGCCGTCGAGGACGACGGCGTCCACCCCGTCCGGGACGCCGGCCACGAGCCGTCGCAGCAGGCTGCTCTTCCCGATCCCGCCGGGGCCGTGCACGAACGCGACCAGGAACGGCGGGTCGGGGTCCGACACGGCGGCCGTCAGCGCGGCGAGCTCGCGCCCGCGCCCGACGGGGCCGCGCCCGGCACCCACCGCGAGGCGCTCCCCGATCGTCCCCGTCATGGCGGACCTCCGTCGGTCGGCGACGACAACCGCACGACGGTACGGCCGCGGGACCGGCCGCGTCAGCCCTCGTGACCGGAACGGCGGCACGGCGGCGTCCGGAACGGGCCGGACGCCGTGCGGACCGCACGACCTTCGCCCCTACGTCGTGGCCGTCGCCCCGGGGCAGGCTCTCCCCCCGTCCCCCGACCGCCGGAGGCCGACATGATCGAGGTGCTGCACGACCTGCCCCGCGGCGTCTTCGGTCTGCGTGTGGACGGCAGGCTCACCGCCCAGGACTACGAGCAGGTCGTCGAACCGCTCGTGGCGAGCGCCCGGAGGGCCGACGACCGGCTGCGCTGCCTGGTCGAGATCGACGAGGGCTTCCGCGGGCTGACCCCCGGCGCGATGCTCGACGACCTGCGGCTGGGTCTCGACACCGTCGGCGCCTACGACGGGGTCGCGGTGCTGACCCGCAGTGCCGGGCTCCGGCGCGCGGCCGAGTGGACGGCCCGGCTGGTCCCCTTCCCCGTCCGGGTCTTCCGTCCCGGTGACCGCTCGCGCGCCGCGCAGTGGCTCGCCGACCTGCCCGCCGGATCCACCGTCCACGTCGAGATCGACGCCGCCGACGTCGCCCGGGCCGACATCGGCACCGCGCTGCGCGTCGAGGACTTCGAGCGGCTCGCCGCCACCGTCGACCCGTGGATCCGCGAGCACGGTGAGCTGCGCGGCCTCGTGCTGCACCTCGCCCGCATCCCGGGCTGGACGAGTCCGGGGAGCCTGGTCCGGCACCTGATGTTCGCCGTCGGGCACCACCGGCGGATCCGCCGGCTCGCGATGGTCGGCGACCCGCACCTGCTCGCCCTGGCCGCCCGCGCCCTCGACCGCGTCGCGCACCCCGAGGTGCGGGCCTTCGCCGGTGACGGGTCGGCGGCGGCGCACGACTGGGCCGCCGGGGACTGACACCACGCACGGGAGGGACGCCGGGATGGTGCAGCAGGCGTCGCCGGGCCGTGATTCCCTACCGCGCCGCCCGGGGCGGTACGTCCCGTGGAACGGGTGTCGGCACGCGCGGCGCATCGGCGCGCCCCGCGGGGGCTTCCGAGGACGGCCGGTGCCCCTCCGGGTGGAGCAGCCTGACCTCCGCCCGGCAGCCGGGTCCGTGGTTGACCACCGAGAGGGTCCCGCCCTGGGCGTGCACGAGGCCGCGAGCGACGGCGAGGCCCAGTCCGGCTCCGGCGCGGTCGGTCGGGGTGCGGGCTCCGGTCCCGCGGAAACCGACCTCGAAGATCCGCGGCAGTTCGACGTCGGGGATGCCACCGCAGCCGTCGTCGACCCGGACCCACGCCATGCCCTCCGTCGCGCCGGCGGTGAGGAGGACCGAACCCCCGGGCGGCGTGTGCCGTACGGCGTTGCCCAGCAGGTTGGCGAGGACCCGCAGCAGGTCGGTCTCGTTGCCCAGGGCGTGCGGCCAGTCGTGGGGCCGGTCGGCGCCCACCACGACGCCTGCGGCACGCGCGACCTCGGCCGCGGAGGCCACGGCCTCCGACGCCACCTCGGCCAGGGACACGCGTCCCAGATTGAGCTGCAGGGTGCCGGAGGTGGCCCGCGAGAGCTGGAACAGGTCGTCGACCATGTCCGACATCCGCAGGGTCTCGCGACGGATCCGGGTGACGTACTCGCGGATCTCGGCCGGGTCGCTGACCACGTCGTCGAGCACGGCGTCGGTCATCGCCCGCATCCCGGCCAGCGGCGAGCGCAGGTCGTGGCTCATCCCGGCCACCAGATCCCGGCGGGACTGCTCGGCCCGCCGCTCGGCGGCATGCGCCTCGTGCTGCCACAGCGCCTCGCGGGCGAGGGTGCGTCCCAGCACGAGCGCCGCCGGCACGGTCACGACCGCGGCGACCAGGCAGGCGACGAGCGTGCCGAGCAGCTGCGGGGTGTACATGAACCCGGAGACGACGACGACTCCGGAGAACGCCGCGACCAGCGGCAGGATCACCAGCGCCGTCGTCGCCGCGGACAACGAACGGCGCCGCAGGCGCTGCAGCAGTGCGACGCCGAGTCCGGTCACGGCCAGGGTGATCAGGACGGCGGGCAGCGCGGCCAGCAGGATCTCGCTCAGCACGGCGGGTCCGTCCGGTCGTAGCGGTAACCGACGCCCCAGACCGTGGTGATCCGGCGGGGACGGGTCGGATCCGGCTCGATCTTCTCCCGGAGGCGGCGCACGTGGACGGTGACGGTGGACTGGTCACCGAACTCCCAGCCCCACACGCCGGCCAGCAGCTCGGGCCGGGTGAACACCCGGCCCGCATGGAGCAGCAGGTACTCGAGCAGGTCGTACTCCCGGCCGGTGAGGCTCAGCGGGACGTCGTCGAGCACGGCCCGGCGGGCACCGCGGTCCAGGGTCAGGTCACCGTCGACGACGATGCCGGAGCCCACCGTGGGCGCGGCCCTGCGCAGCACCGAGGCGACCCGCAGGACGAGCTCACGGGGGCTGAACGGCTTGGTCACGTAGTCGTCGGCACCGATCTCGAGTCCCCGGACGCGGTCGTGCTCCTCCCCGAGCGCGGTGAGGAGCACGACCGGCAGGTCCGGGCGGTGGACCTTCAGCTCACGGCAGACCGCGAGCCCGTGCCGGCCGGGCAGCATCAGGTCGAGGACGACCGCGTCAGGGGCGCGCTCCACCGCCGTGCGCAGCCCGGTGACGCCGTCGGCGGCCTCGATCACCTCGTGTCCGCTGTCGCCGAGGTAGCGCCGCACGACCTCGCGGACGTTGTCGTCGTCCTCGACGAGCAGTACCCGTGCGGCAGCCACGGCGCCGAGGGTAGGCCGTCCCGCCGGGATCCCGTGGATCCGTCACACATCGGTAAGAACCGTCCTCGGGTGAGTTGTTAGGGGTTTCTTACGGACCGGTCCGACGCCGCCGCGGCCGGGTCCCCGCTCCCTACGTTCGGCTCCGTCCCCGACGAAGGAGCCACCATGACCGAGACGGACACCGCCCCACCCGTCGGTGGGGACCTGCGGGCGGGCCCCCGCTTCCGCAGCCCCATCCGGGGACCGTGGCTCACCGCGGTCCTCGGCGTCGTCCTGCTCGTGGGGCTGCCGGTCGTGGCGGTCACCGGCCTGCTGGACTACGTCGCCTACGGCGCCGGCCAGCAGATCCCGGCCGAGGTCGGGCTGCTGCGCCCGCCGGACTTCGTGTTCCCGCTGGACCCGCCGTGGCTGTTCCGGCTCACCCAGGGTGTGCACGTCGGGCTGGGGCTCGTCCTGATCCCCGTCGTGCTGGCCAAGCTGTGGTCGGTGCTGCCGGCGTTGTTCGCGTCACCACCGGTCCGCAGCGCCGCCCACCTGCTGGAGCGGCTGTCGCTGCTGCTCCTCGTCGGGAGCATCCTGTTCGAGATCGTCACCGGCGTTCTCAACATCCAGTACGACTACGTGTTCGGCTTCAGCTTCTACACCGCGCACTACCTCGGCGCCTGGGTGTTCATGGCTGCCTTCGCCGTCCATGTCGTCCTGAAGCTCCCCTCGGCGGCCCGGGCCCTGCGGTCACGGTCGCTGCGCACCGAGCTGCGCACGCCGCTGTCCCGGACACGCCCGGAGGAGGGCGGCGGGGACCTCGTCGCGGACCGGCCCGCCGCACCGACCGTGAGCAGGCGGGGAGCCCTGGCCGTCGTCGGCGGGGGCTCGCTGCTCATCGGGGCGCTCACCGTCGGGCAGACCGTGGAACCGCTGCGTCCGCTCGCCTTCCTGCTGCCGCGGGGGCGGGTACCCGACGGCCCTCCCGGCAACGACTTCCCGGTCAACCGCACGGCGGCCGCAGCGGGGATCGACCCGTCCGCCGTCGACCCCGGGGGGTGGCGACTCGAGCTCACCGGAGGACCGGCCCCCGTGCTCCTCGACCGGGCCCGTCTGCTCGCCGGGGGGCCGGAGCTCCCGTTGCACACCGCGACCCTGCCCCTCGCCTGTGTCGAGGGCTGGTCGGCGGTGCGCACGTGGACGGGGGTGCGGCTGCGCGACCTCGCCGCGGTCGCCGGGGTCGCCGCTCCGACGGCCGCGATCGTGACGTCGTTCGACCCGGGCGGGTTCGGCCGGGCGGCGCTGCCGGGAGCGCGGGTCCTCCACCCCGACAGCATGCTGGCCCTGCACGTGGAGGGCCACGACCTGTCGCTCGACCACGGCTTCCCGGCACGGATCATCACCCCGTCCACCCCCGGCGTGCAGTGCACGAAGTGGGTCCGGGCGATCGACTTCCGGACGACGTGATGATGCGCTTCCGTCGCCTCTACGGTGCCGGGCCGGGTCACCTGCTCGTGCTCCTCGCCGGCTTCGCCGTCGCCGGCTACGCGGCGCAGCTCCTGCTCGACGACCCGTCCGCGCTGCGCATCCTCGTCTGGTTCGTCGCGGTGGCCGTCGTGCACGATCTCGTCCTGTTCCCGCTCTACTCCGCGGCGGACCGGGTGGTGACCACCGTGTCCGGACGGGTCCGCCGCGCCCGGGTCCCGGTCGTCAACCACGTCCGGCTTCCGCTGATGGGCGCGGGACTCACCCTGCTCGTCTTCCTGCCCGGGATCATCCGCCAGGGTGAGGAGACCCACCTCGCCGCCACCGGCTTCGACCAGCAGCCCTATCTCGGGTCGTGGCTCCTGCTCGTCGCGGTGCTCGCCGGCGTCTCCGCTCTGCTCTACCTGCTCCGCTGGGCGCACGCCGCCGCGACGGGGAGCCGCTGATGCCCGCGGTGGTGCCGTCCACCCCCTTCGACGGCCTGCTGTGCGGCGCCGCGATCGAGATCCGGGACGACGCCGGGTCGGTACAGCTCCTCGACCCGGCGCGCTGGCGGGCCGGGCCGGACCTCACCGACGCCGAGGTGGTGCGACGGTGCACCGGGCCGACCCTGGACCTCGGCTGCGGACCGGGCCGGCTGGTACGGGCGCTGCGCGAACACGGCGTCGTGGCCTGGGGGGTCGACAGTTCCGCGGTCGCGGTGGAGCTGTGCCGCAGCCGGGGAACGCCCGTCCTGCACCGGAACGTGTTCGCCCCGCTCCCCCGCGAGGGACGCTGGCACCACGTCCTGCTCCTCGACGGCAACATCGGGATCGGTGGGGACCCGCACCGGCTGCTGGCGCGCGCGGGTGCGCTGACCGCCACCGGCGGCACGGTGATCGTCGAGACCGACCCCGACCCCGGTCTCTGCTGGACCGGCTGTCTCCCGGTGCCCGACGTGGGCGGCGAGTGGTCCACGAGGTGGGCCCGCGTCGGGGTCCGGGCCCTCGAGGATCATGCGGCCGGCCTGGGCCTCGCCGTCGTCGGCAGGTGGCCCGCCCGGCCGGGCCGCGGTGACATCGTCGAGCTCGGAGCTGTCGGCAGGAGGTCGTCCGTCCGCGGCAGGCCCCCGGGATGACGACGGGACGGGAATCGTGAGCCGGGGCGGGCCGCGGCGCACCCGGAGGTGGGGAAACCGGATGAGGGTGAGCTTTCGAACACCATGCGATGGAGAACTCGGCGGAGATCGGCGCAGCGGTCCTGGGGCTCGTCGCGGCCGGGGGCGGGGGCCCTGCAGCGGTGCTGGCAGATCTCGTCGGATCCGTCGAGCGCGTCGTCGGGCTCACCGCCGGTGCGGCCCTGCTGTCGGACGGGGCGGTCGGCGGGGTCGTGGCGTCCGGGGCCGCCGAGCCGCGTGCGGCCCTGGCCGCGGGGTTCGGTCAGGGGCCCGGCGGGGAGAGCGCCCGGTCCGGCCGTCCCGTGCTCTGCCCGGATCTCGGCCGCGAGCGTTCCCGATGGCTCGTGTTCGCCGCGAAGGCACTCGCCGCCGGGGTCGACGCCGCATGGGCGTTCCCGCTGAGCCACGGACCGGACACCGTGGGAGCGCTGCTGGTGCTGGGGCGCGCCGGCGCCGAACCGGACCCGCAGGTGCTGGGCCTGTTCGCCGAAGCGGCCGCGGTCGCCATCCTCCACTCCGCGGCATCGGACCGCACCGCGACGGAGCTGAGGCAGCTCCGGACGGCGTTGACGAGCCGGGTCGTCGTCGAACAGGCGAAGGGGATGCTCGCGGTGCACGGCGGTGTCGACGTGGGCACGGCATTCGAGCTGCTGCGCGGTCACGCGCGTCGGAACGGACGTCCGCTGGGCGAGGTGGCGACAGCACTGATCTGCGGCGACACCGATCCCGCGATCATCATCGAGCACCGTTGACACGTTTTCTCAGAGGTCTCGGACCATTCCTTCGTCTCTCCCGCGACGAGCGGTTTTCACTCCATCGTGTGACACTATTTCCGATGCATGGCGAAACCTGACGCCGATCCCACGCCAGCCGAGGAAAGTGCAGCTCAAAGCCCTACTGGCGCCTGCCGTCCACAGTTTCGAACCCGTCCGTTCACCGAGATCGGGCGATTTTCCTCACCAGCCCCGCGAGCGCGTACCGCGGATACGAGGATAACGTCGGGATCAGCACTCCGGCGCTACCCCGGGGTGCATCACCGAATGAAGGAGAACATTCATGCGCAAGTCCGTGCGTACCGTCATCGCCTCTGCGATGGCCGTTCCGATGACCCTCGGTGTGGCCGGGATGGCCTTCGCCGACGAGGGCGACTCCACCCGTGAGCAGACCCAGACGACCGAGGGCACCGTCTCGGGCGAGCAGGGCGCGTCCACCGAGCAGGGCAACTCCAGCTTCGCCCCCGTCACGCAGCTCAACCCGGCGTTCAACGTCTCCGACGTCCTCGGCCTGAGCGACTTCGCCAACGAGGACTCCGAGGGTGGCGACGGCCAGTCCGTCGTCCAGGACAACTCGATCGACTCGACGACCGAGCAGGGGTCGTCGGCTACCACCGAGCAGGCGCAGAAGAGCGTCCTCGACCAGGCCACCGGCCTCGGGGGCTGACAGGTCCCGGACACGCGACGGGGCCGGGCCACCAGGGAGTGGCCCGGCCCCGTCGTCGTGTGTCAGGCCGGTGTCCGCCGACGGCGGAGCGCAGGGTCAGCCGTTGGCGTCGCTGGTGTCGACGTCGCCGTTCACGCCCTCCGGGAAGAACCCGCCACGGGTGACCGCGCGGGGGTCGAGGTAGACGATGTTCAGGACCTGGCCCGGCGTGCGGGAGAAGGCGATCGAGTTCTCGTCGGCCGGGACGATGTTCGCGTTCCCCGACCGGTCGACGATGCCCTGGTCGAGGTCGGCGGGACCGTCGAGCGAGTCACGGGCGTCGGAGATCTTGCCGACGGTCTCGGCGGCACCGCCCTGCAGCAGCAGGGTCCGCACGAGGCCGGCGTGGTACGCCTCGACCGCGAGGATCCCGGCCGCGGCCTCCAGGAAGGTCTTGTTCGACACGAGCGGCGCCGCACCCTTGTAGGCGGTCACGCCGACGTCCTCGAAGATGAAGGCGCCCAGCAGGAAGCTGGTCTCGTCCTTGAAGGGGTCGAACGTCTCGTTCCTGCCCACGACCCCGGCCGCCTGCGCCGCGGCGGTGAACGCCTCCTGCAGGTCGATCTCGGGCCGGGCGACCTTCGCGTCGCCGAGCGCCGCGCGCAGGAAGTCGACGTGGGCCCGCTCGTCCTGGGCGATCTCCTCGGCGTACTGGCGGCCGAGCTTGGTCTCGAACGAGACCTTGTAGCCCCCGGTAACGCCGCCCAGCTCGCCCTTCCCGTCGATCTGGGAGTCCTTCAGGCCGTTGCCCGTGACGGCGCGCAGGTAGAACTCGGCCTCCAGGTACTCGAGGTTGAGGGCGAAGTTCAGCACGGCGGCGTCGGAGACGCCGCCGTCCTCGCTGTCACTCCCGCCCAGGCCGAGGCCACCGAGCAGGCCGCCCTCGCTCGCCGAGGCGATACCGCTGCCGAGGACGCCGAGACCGGCGACGCCGGCCCCGGTCAGACCCGCCGCGCGCAGGAAGCGCCGGCGGTCCATCGCGTTGTCGGTGCTGCGCTCGATGGAGTCGTTCAGGAACTTCTTGCTGAATCCGTGGAACACGAGAACTCCTCGTGTCGGCCCGACGGGACGGCCGGGTCCGGGGCCGTGGTCCGAGGTCGGGCTCGGAACGGGCGCCGTACCGGCGCACCTGACACGTCAACGACACGCAGCCCGCCCCCGTGATCACCCCATCGGGTGATGACGCGGGCGCGTCGGGCGGAGGCCGCGCCCCGCCCCCCGGACGCCGTCGGTCGCGATTCGCGCCTGGAGCACGAGACGGGCGCGCAGGACGATCTCCCGGGCCTCCGGCGCTGTCAGCAGGCCCGCGGCGACGGCAGCGGTGATCCGGTACGGGAGTTGGTCGACCAGTGCGAGATGTGTCTCGAGCGGGATGTCGCCCTCCGCCATGCCACTCCGTCTATCGCGCGTGTGCTCGCGGCACAGAGACCGGCCACGGTGCGGGTCCGGGCACGCGTGACGGCCGACGGTCTGCTGGATCACGAACGTACTTCAGCGGCGGAGAGGCCGATCGGGACGGGCGGCACGTCCGACCGGACTCGGGCTGAACCCGGCCCGTCCGGTGGGATCGCCGGGCCACGCCCCCGCCGGGCCACGGTCGTGACCGAGCGAGACCGAGCGAGACCGGCAGTCGGGGTAGGACGGTTCAGGAGGTGTACGAAGAAGCCCCCGGCAGCGGCGCTACCAGGGGCTTCGCGGAGCCGCCTTGGGGAGTCGAACCCCAGACCTACGCATTACGAGAACTCGTGTCTCCGGACACACCGTCCCCGCCGAGTCCGTTCGTGCACGTCGCGCGGTTCATCGTGCGCACCGCACACCTCCGTGCGCCTGCGTTGGAGGCCACGAAGGAGGCCACACGGAATCGAGTTCTCGCCGGACCGGGACCCCGCGTCCCTGTGGTCGGCCGTGGTCGACCTGCCCGGCCGGCGCCGGACCGCCACATGGCGGGCGACAGGTCGAGATTCTCGTCGCGCCGTCGGTTACCAACTGATGTGGTTCCGACCACACTCGAGACCGTCGTCGGAAGGCGTCCCGCAGGCCTATCGGGCATCGGCGACCAGATCTGAGCCAACGGAGGTTCCGTGTCGAGAAACATTGAAGGATCCCGCATCGACCAGGTGCTGCAGGGGGCAGTGGACGCCGGTGCCGTACCGCACGTGGCCGCGATCGCCGCGGACGCCGACGGCGTGTTCTACGAGGGGGCCGCCGGAGTTCGGCTCGACGACGCCGGTGCGAAGCCTGTGTCGACGTCGACCCATTTCCGCATCATGTCGATGACCAAGATGGTCGCCACCGTGGCCGCGCTGCAGCAGGTGGAGCGCGGTGAACTCGATCTCTCGGCCCCGGTCGAGCGCTACGTTCCCGACTTCGCCGAGCTGCAGGTCCTCGACGGCTTCGACGGTGACACCCCGCGCCTACGCGCACCGAAGTCGAAGGCCACCGTCAAGCAGCTGATCACCCACACCTCGGGACTGACGTACTGGTTCTGGAACGAGGACCTGGTCAAGTACGAGCAGGTCACCGGCATCCCCAACGTGGTGCCAGGAGACATGGCCGCGTTCAAGGCGCCACTGGTCGCCGACCCCGGCACGAAGTTCGAGTACGGCATCAACACCGACTGGCTCGGCCGCGTCATCGAAGCCGTCGCCGGCTCGACCCTCGACGTGGTGATCAAGGAGAACATCACCGGTCCGCTCGGCATGGACGACACGATGTTCGCCCTCGACGAGGCACGTCAGGCGAACAAGACGCCCGTGCACGTCAAGGGCGAGGACGGCAAGTGGATCTCGGCGGGCAACGTCCTGCCCGACGACCCGCAGTGGTGGGCGGGTGGCCACGGTCTGCACTCGACCCCGCGTGACTACATCCGCTTCGAGAGGGCGTTGCTGCGCGGCGGTGAGCTGGACGGTGTACGGATCCTGAGCCGGGAGACCGTGGACGCGGCGTTCACCGACCAGCTCGACGGCGCTCCGATGCCGACGGAGATCAGGACGGCAGACGCTCCGATCACCGACACGCTGAAGCTCGGTGAAGGGTGGACGTGGGGCTACGGGCTGCTGATCAATACCCAGGACGTCCCCGGCGCCCGGCGGGCCGGGACGGGCGCGTGGGCCGGGCTGTTCAACACCCACTTCTTCATCGACCGCACCACCGGCATCTGTGCGTCGATCTACACGAATTCGCTGCCGTTCATCACCGAGCACGAGGCGTGGAAGCTCTACGGGGATTTCGAGGCCGCCCTCTACGCTTCGCTGTGATCGCCGACCCGCCGCGACGCTGCACTCGCCGGCAGCGTCGCGGCGGTCGTCGCCTCGCCGCCGAACCCTGTCGGAGGAGCCTGTGTCGTCCAGAGCCCGGCCGGAGTTCGACCCGGAGCTGAAGGCCGGCCTCGCCGTGGTCGGTGGTGTGTTCCCGCCGACCATCACCCCGAACCTGATCGCGTTCATGCGGCGGTCTTATGCCTCCCCGCCGATCGACGACACCCTGCGGGGACGCGCGATCATACGCAGCGAGCACACGATCGCCGGTCATCGAGGCGAGCCGATCCAGGTGTCGGTGCTGCGCCCCACCCGAGCCGGCTCCCCCCGGCCCGGCATCGTCTTCGTCCACTCCGGTGGGCTGATGTTCGGCGACCGCTTCAGTGGAGCTGACCTGGTGCTCGACTGGGTCGACAAACTCGGCGCAGTCCTGGTCGCCGTCGAGTACCGGCTCGCGCCGGAGTTCCCGGACCCCTTCCCCAGGGAGGACTGCTACGCCGCGTTGGAGTGGGCGGCGGCGATGGCCGGGCAGTTGGGCATCCGCCACGACCGGCTCATGGTGGCCGGGGCCAGTTCTGGTGGTGGGCTCGCGGCCGGGATGGCGCTCGCGGCGCGGGATCGCGACGGCCCAGCCCTGTGCGGCCAGGTCCTCGACTACCCGATGCTCGACGACCGCGGCGTCACCGCCTCCACCGGCCAGTTCGACGGCGTCGGGGTCTGGGACCGCGTCAGCAACGAGACCGGCTGGTCCGCGCTGCTCGGCGAGGCGCGCGGTGGGCCGGACGTCTCCCCGTACGCGGCGCCGGCCCGGGCGACGGACCTGTCCGGGCTCCCGCCCGCCTTCATCGACGTCGGCGCCGCCGAGATCTTCCGCGACGAGGCGATCGCCTACGCCGACGGTCTCTGGGCCGCCGGTGGCGACGCCGAGCTGCACGTCTGGTCCGGCGGGTTCCACGCGTTCGACATCTTCGCCCCGCACACCGTCGTCGCCCGAGGCATGGTCCGGACGCGGGACACCTGGGTCGAGAAGATCCTCGCGGACTGATCCGGTGACCCACGCCACTAGACTGCACCCACCAGTCGTCGGGAGGTGCCCGTGCAAGAACTCCTCGGTCGGATCTCGGCGCTCGACCCGCAGGCGAGCCTCGGTCTGCGAGTCATCGCCTGCTTCGACGAACTGATCATCGGCAACGTCAACACCCGAGCACTGCTGAGTGCGGCCGCCTCCCTCTCCGGGTGCAACGCCGGCTACCAGAGCGTTCTCCCCCCGCGGTCGCTCCGGGTCAGCCCGCGCGGCGAGATCGTGGCCCCCGACGACGGGCCGCCGACGCCAGGGAGCTGCTCAGCCATCACGGCCGAGGGGTTGACCGTGTGGATCGAGCGCGACGGCGAGCCGCATGCGAACGACGCGATCGTCCTCGAACGCCTGGCGCTGGCCGTCCGCATCCGCCTCGGAGGAGGCCGACGAGAGATCGACGGCCGCCGCGATCTCGGCCTGCTGCTCGACCCGACCGTCCCGACCGAGACCCGTCGTCTCGCCGCGGCCCGACTCAATCTCGTGTCCACCGCGCGATACCGCGTCATCGCGGCGCCGTTGTTCGCGGTGTGGGACGAGCACCCGTCCGGCGCCGAGGACGTCGTCGCGACCCCCTACGGATCGATCCACGCCCTGGTCGTACCCCACGACCACGCGCCCGTCCCGGCACGGCCGATCGGAACCGGGCAGGCCACCGACGTCGACCACCTGCACAGGTCGTTCCGCACGGCGGTGGTCGCCCTGCGTCTGTGCGATCCCGAGTTCGCACCGTCGGTCCTCGCCGACGACTACGGCGGCCTGGTCGGCCTACTCGCCGATCTCCCCCTGGACAGCGACCTGCCCGACGTCGACTCCCTGGACGCGATCATGTCCCACCCGTGGGGTTCGGCCACCGTCGACGCACTCGTGCGAACCAGCTCCGTACGCCAGGCGGCGCGGAACGCCGGAGTCCACCACAGCACGTTGCAGACCCGGCTCGACACGATCATCACCGAACTGGGTTACGACCCCCTCGACAACGGCATCGGACGAACCCGATTCGGACTCGCTTCACTGGTCTGGCGACTCCGCAACTCCCGCGTTCTGGACCTTCCCGCCCCGACCACACCGTCGTCGCCCACCCCACTCCGATAACGAAGCGCCCGACGACGGTGTGGGTGGCTCCGCCGTCCCACCGATGTCGGTGATCACCGCCGACGACCGGAAGCAACGATCAATGTCGGACAGCCGCGCCCGCTGTGGACAGAGAACCATGAGCAAGGAGGTGCAACCGAGCGACGCACTCACGCGTGGAGGCCACGTCGCAGGCAACTGACCGGCAAGAACCCGCCTGAGAGAGGCCACGAGCCACGAAAGGAGACAGGAAAGATCCATAAGCGCGATCTGACCTGCGAAAACGAGCCGCCTTGGGGAGTCGAACCCCAGACCTACGCATTACGAGTGCGTCGCTCTAACCGACTGAGCTAAGGCGGCGTGGTGCGATCCCAGTGTACCGACCGGCCCGAACCCGCCCGCAGCCCCCTCACCCGCTGAACGGGAACCGCGGCCCGGGCTCCCAGGGCCCGCCGTCGTAGCGCCACAGGGCCAGGCCGGGGACGCCGGCGTCCCACGGCGCGAACCCCGCGGCCAGGTCGTCGTGCAGCGCCCGGGCCGCCGCCGGGGCGACCTTGTTCTGCACGGTGACGTGCAGGTCGGACTTCCCCGCGTCCTGATGGGTGAGCCGGTCCCGCCACCGGTCGGCGACGGCGCGGCGCAGGGTCGTCAGCCCGGGACAGTCCAGGGTGTACGCGACCCCGCGCCCGAGCAGCCGCAGCCCGGTGACGCGGGCGGTCATCGGACCGCGCGCGGTCGCGGCCGTCAGGTCGGCGGTGAGCCCGGCGACCGCGTCGCCGGGCAGGGCGTGGAACAGGGTCAGGTGCGCGGCGAGGTGGTTGCGTCCGGGCGGGAAGTGCCGGGTGCGCAGGTCGTCGAAGCGGCCCTGGGTGTCGTCGTCGAGCAGGGCCGTGAGGATCAGCGGCCGGTCATCCACGGTGCAGCGCGGTCATCATGGCCTCGACGGCGATCCGCGGCTTCACGTTCTGCAGCAGCGCCTCCCGGCAGGCCAGCACGGCCTCCAGCCGGCGCAGCGACGACACCGGGCCCCACTCGGCGGCGGCGATGCGGATCTCGCGGTCGCGGTCGGGATTGGTCAGCGGGACCGTCGCGCCGGTGGCGGCGACGATCGTGTCCCGGTAGAAGCCGGCGAGATCGACCAGGGCACGGTCGAGCGCGTCGCGCTGGGTCCGGGTCGCGCGGCTCTTCTGCCGCTTCTCCAGCTCGCGCTCGGCGGCCTTCGCCGAGCGGGCGGCCGTCGCGGCGCCCTTGCCGGTGCCGCCGGCACCCATCGCGACGGCGAGCTCCTCGCGCTCGGCCTCGTCGCGCGAGGACCGCAGCTCCTCGGCCTCCGCCTCGGCCGCGCGGATCAGCACGTCGGCGTGGAAGAACGCGTCGCCGAGGCGGCGCAGGGCCGTCGGCACGGCGAGGATCTCCTCGCGCCGGGCCCGGGCCTGCGGGTCGCGGGCCAGCCGGCGGGCGCGGCCGACGTGCCCCCCGCACACCGACGCCGCCCACTGCGCCTGCTCCGGGTCGACCCCGTCGCGGTCGCGCAGCACCCCGGCGACCGCCTCGGCCGACGGGCTGCGCAGGTGCACCATGCGGCACCGCGAACGGATGGTGATCGGCACGTCCTCGGGGTGGTCGGACGGCGCGCACAGCAGGAACACCGTCTCCGGCGCGGGCTCCTCGACGGCCTTGAGCAGCGCGTTCGACGCGCCCTCGGTGAGCCGGTCGGCGTCGGAGATGATCACGATCTGCCAGCTCCCGGTGGCCGGGCGGCGGGCGGCCAGCTGCACCAGCGAGCGCATCTCGGCGACCGAGATGGACAGTCCCTCGGGGACGATCTCGCGGACGTCGGAGTGGGTGCCGGCCAACACCGTCCGGCAGGCCGCGCACTCGCCGCACCCGTGGTACGGGCACTGCAGGGCGGCGGCGAAGGCGCGTGCGGCGTTCGACCGTCCCGAGCCGGGCGGGCCGGTGAACAGCCAGGCGTGCGTCATCGCCGAGGGGTCCGACGCGGCCCCGTCCAGCTCCGCGACGGCGGCGGGCTGGCCCACCACGTCGTCCCACACGCTCACCGTGACCGGCCTCCCGTCATCTGCCGGCGCGCGAGGGCGCCCACCACCGCCGCCAGGACCCCGCCGCCGGCGAGCACGAACCGGGTGCCGTCGACCGGGAGCACGGTGTCGCCGAGGGTGAGGGTCCGCGTCGCCACGATCCCGACGACGACCGGCACCACCGACATCGCCCCGAGCAGCACCAGCCGCACCAGCGACTGCACGAACGCGTTGACCCGGCCGCGGACCTCGTCGGCCACCTCGGTGCCGATGATCGTCAGACCGGTGAGGAACGCGACCCCGGCGAACGCGCCGACGGCCAGCACCGCGGCGATCGCCATGAACAGGTGCACCGCCACCGCGACGACGACCAGCGCCACCCCGGCGCCGACGATCGCGCTGCCGAACAGCCGCCGGTGCGGCACCCGCCGCGCCAGCCACGGCCCGGCCGCCATCCCGCTCGCGAGCCCGGCGAACACCGACGCGAACAGGATCGAGTACGCCGCGTCGCCCCCGCCGAGGCTGGACGCGTACAGCTTCGCCGTCGCGATGACGGCGCCGCCCGCGGTGAACGCGCCCACGATGCCGATCACCAGCCCGCGGACGAGCGGGGTGTGGACGACGAACCGGTAGCCGTCGCGCAGCAGGAACAGCATCGAGGGCGGGGCCTGGCGCCGCTCGCTCTCCGTCGCCCGCCCGGAGATCTCCGGGATCCGGAAGAACACCACCAGCGCCGAGAGCAGGAACGCGAACGCGTTCACGCACAGCGCCACGTACACCGTGCCCGTCCGGTCCGCGCCGAGCAGCGGCGCGACCTTGCTGATCAGCGCGAACAGCCCGGCCCCGCCGGCGACGGCGACGCCGTAGGTCACGACCAGCCCGAGCTGGGCGGCGCTCTCCATCTGGGCCGGGCTGCGCAGCAGGTTGGGGACCGCCGCGTCCTTGGCCGGGATCCAGAACATGGTGCACAGCTCGATGAGCAGGGTGACCACCAGCAGCCACCACAGCGCCCCGACGAACGGGATCGTCAGCAGCAGCGCGAACTTCGCCAGGTCGCAGGTGACCATGACCTTGCGGCGGTCGAAGCGGTCGGCGAGCACCCCGGCCAGCGGCCCGAACAGCAGCGACGGGATCAGCTTCGTCGCGACGACGCCGCCGAGCGCGAAGCTCTGCGCGGTGTACCCGGCCTCCGCGGTGAGGTGGGTGGCCAGCGACGTCAGCGCGAGCAGCGACATCCACTCGCCGGTCGAGGTCACCGCGGTGACCGACCAGAGCCTGCGGAAGGCCGGCACGGCCAGCACCGGGGTGCGGGGCGGCGCGACGGGCGTGACGCGCTCGGGCGGGGTCGTGATCGCGACACACCTCCTCCGGGCCGGGCCGTGCGGATCACCAGGCTAGACGGGGGGTCCGACAGCCGGCGGGCGGCCTCAGACGATGGAGGACAGCGTCTGGATCAGGATCACGAGGTAGACCAGGACGAAGACGGCCGTGAACACCCGGGCCCCGAACCGGCCCCGGGTGAGGCGGGAGAAGCCGAGCAGGCCCTCGTCGAGGTCGACCGGGGGGCGGGCGGAGACCGCAGGCGGCCGGTAGACCACCGGCGTCGCACTCTGCGGGCGCGGGGGGCGCGGCGCGGGCAGGCGCGGGGCCGGCCCGGTCGTGTTGCGGCGCGGGACCGGCGGGACCGGCGACGACGGCGCGGGCCCGCCGGGGCGACGCGGGCCGGGGACGGTGTCCGCGGGGGCGTCGGGGCCGTCGGGACCGGCCGGGTCGCGGGGACGGACGGGGGTCAGGGTCCGGTCGGTGGGCACCTCGACCGGCGGGGTCCCGGAGCGTTGCGCGCGGGGGGTGACCGGGGTCAGGGTGCGGGCGGTGGGGACCTCGGTGCCGTCCGGGTCCTCGCCGGGTCCCCCGTCGCCGGGCGCGTCCTCCCCGGTCTCCGGGCCACCGGGGTCGTCCGTCACGACCTCCGGGGCACCGGGGTCGTCGCCCGCGTCTGCGGCGCCGTCCTGGTCGGAGGACGCGGAGTCGCCCGCGGCGGACTCGCGGTCCGCGGGATCGGTGTCGGCGGGATGCAGATCCGCGCGATCGGTGCCGGCGGGATCGGAGACAGCGGGATCGGGGTCGGCGGGATCGGGGGCGGCGGGATCGGGGACGGCGGGATCGGGGACGGCGGAATCCGCGGCCGCGGGCCCGGCCGGGGATCCGGCGGTGCGTGGTGCGGCGCCGCCGCGGGCCCGGCGCTCCGCCTCGCGCTCGGCGACGAGCCGCGCCACGCCCCAGCGCCCGTCGTCGGCGGGGGCCGGCGCGGTGCGCCTGGTCCTCCACCGCACGGCCATGAGCGCATGCTAGGCCGCGACCAGCGGCGATGCCGTGTCACGCGATGGTGTGCCGCGCGCTCCCGCCCGGCCGGGTGACGGCCGGGGCGGGATCAGCCGCCGTCCGGCGGGCGGGCCTGGCCGGCGTCCGGCGGGCCGGTGGGCGGCGCCGGACTCGGGCTCGGGCCGGGGGGCGGCGGCGGGGCCGGGACCGAGCCGCTGCTGACCTGCAGGGTCACCTGCTCACCCGGCAGTGCGGCACCGCGCGGCTCCTGCCCGACGACCGTGCCCTCCGGCGCGTTGTTGTCCACGGTGCGGGTCGTGACCTGCCAGCCCGCGCCCTCGAGCTCGCCGCGCGCGGCCGAGGCCGAGCGCCCGACGACGTCCGGGATGCGGGACTCGGCGCCGCCGTCGAGGTAGCGGGGGTCGGTCGCGGGCAGCGGGGTCGGTGGCGTGTTCGCCACCAGCGGGGTGACGGCGCCGTACCAGGTCCGGGCCGGGGTCTTGCCGCCGAAGATGTTGCCGTTGCCGCAGGCGAACGGGGCGCCGCCGCCGTCGCAGAGCGGGCGCGGCCGGTTCGAGTTGTCGAAGGTGATGACCGCGCCGGCCATCTCCGGGATCGCGCCCATGAACGCGGCCGACTTGTGCTGCTGGGTGGTGCCGGTCTTGCCCGCCATCGGGCGGGCCCAGCCGGCGGCCTTCGCCGCGGCCGCCGAGGTCCCGGCGACGTCGTCCTTGCTCAGGCCGGTGACCAGGGTGTTCGCCAGCGCGGGCTCGACGGCCTGCTGGCAGGGCTCCTCGGTGATCGCGACGTTCTTGCCGTCGGCGTCGGTGATCGAGTCGATCGGCGTCGGCGGGCACCACGTGCCCTGGGAGAACAGGGTGGCGCCGACGTTCGCGAGCTCCAGCACCGACGTCGGGGTCACGCCCAGGGTGAACGACGCCAGCCGCTGGTCCTTGATGACCTCGGCGATCGACTTGTCGGTGCGCTTGCCGGTCCCCGGGTCGACGAACGGGGTCGTGGCCAGGGACTTCATCCCGAGACGGACGGCCATGTCGACCACGTCCGGCACCCCGGTGAACTCCTCCAGCTTGATGAACGCGGTGTTCGGCGACTGGGCGAGCGCGTCGGTCAGGCTCATCCGGCCGGGGTAGTTGCCGGCGTTCGCGACCGGGATGGGGCGGCCGCCGCCGTCGGTGTAGATCGGGGAGGCGTAGCCCGACGGCGGCACCTGCATCGAGTAGTTGATGCCGAGGCCCTTCTCCAGCGCGGTGGCCGCGGTGAAGATCTTGTACGTCGACCCGGCACCCAGGTTGACCGGCTGGTACGGCAGGCCGTAGCTGGTCTCCTCGGCGTCGGCGTTCAGGCCGAAGGTGCGGCTGGAGCCCATCGCGAGCACGCGGTGCTTGTCCTTGCCGGGCTGCACCAGCGACATGACGTTCGCGACGTTGGGCGTCTCCGGCGCGACCTCCTTGTCCAGCGAGCGCTTCACCTCGGTCATCGCGCGCCGGTCCAGCGTGGTGCGGATGGTGTAGCCGCCGCGGTTGATCTGCTCCTCGGAGAAGCCCGCCTCGGTCAGGTACTGCACGACGTACTTGCAGAAGAAGCCCATGTCGCCGGCGCCGATGCAGCCGTTCGGCACCCGGACCAGCGGATTCGCGACGCCCAGCGGCGCGGCCATGGCCTGCCGGGCCTGGACGTCGTCGATCATGCCCTGCTGGCGCATCTGGTCGATCACGACGTTGCGGCGCTGCAGCGCGGTCTGCGGGTTCTGCACCGGGTCGAACTGGGTGGTCGAGCGGACCATGCCGGCGAGCATCGCGGCCTGCGGGACGGTCAGCTTGTCCGGCGTGGTGTTGAAGTAGGTGCGCGCCCCGGCCGCGACGCCGTAGGAGCCGTTGCCCAGGAAGACGATGTTGAGGTAGCGGTTGAGGATCTCGTCCTTGGACAGCTGGCGCTCCAGCTGCAGGGCGATCCGCGCCTCCTTCAGCTTGCGCGCCGGGGTCTGCTCGGTGGCCTTGAGCCGCTCGGCCTCGGTCGTCGCGTCGACGTAGAGCATGTAGTTCTTGACGTACTGCTGGGTGATCGTCGAGGCGCCCTGCACGACGTCCCCGGACGCCGAGTTGGCGACGACCGCGCGCAGCGTGCCCTGCCAGTCGACGCCGTCGTGCTCGTAGAAGCGGCGGTCCTCGATCGCCAGCATCGCGCCCTTCATCGCCGCCGAGATCTGGTCGTTGGTGACCTCGGTGCGGTTCTGGTCGAACAGGTAGGCGATGGGTCGGCCGTCGGAGTCGGTGAGGGTCGTGGTGAGCGGCGCGCGGGTGCCGACCAGGTCCGCGGAGCTGGAGGTGACGCTGTCACCGGCCTCGTTCGACAGCACACCGAGGCCACCGGCCAGCGGGAAGGCCATCCCCGCCGTGACCACACCGAGCAGGACGCACAGGCCCGCGAGCACGCCGAGCGGGCGGAGCAGACGCCGGGGGAACCTCACGCGGGCCAGCGTACGGGCCGGGAGGTCAGACGGACGTCAGGTCGGTGTCCCCGGGTTGCGTAGTTTTGCGCGCTGACCCGGGCCCCCCGTGCGGTCGAGGATCGAACCGTCACGACGCGGGCCGGTCCGGCCCGCCCCGGCCCGAGAGGCGAGCACGATGCCCGACACCCTGCGTCCCGTCACCGGCAGGCCCCGCCTGCGCCCCGCCGTCGTCGTCCGCGCCTGCACCGCGGTGTGGAACTGGCGCTCCGCGGCGCGCTGCCGCACCGAGAACGCCGAGGAGCTGTTCGTGACCGGCGCGGACCAGCGCGAGGCCCGCGAGTTCTGCCTCGCCTGCCCGGTGCGGACCGAGTGCCTGGCGCACGCGCTGGACCACCAGGTCGAGTTCGGGGTGTGGGGCGGGATGACCGAGCGCGAGCGGCGGGCGGTCCTGCGGCGCCGCCCGGACGTCCGCGACTGGGCGGGCCTGCTGGGACGCGCGCGCTCCGACCACTACGCCGGACGCCGCAGGAGCGCCTGACCCGATAGCGTCGCCGCGTGCTCGACCTCCTGACCGGCCTCTACCGGACGCACGCCGACGACCTCGTCGCGGTGATCGGGCAGCAGCGCGCGCTGCTGGCCACGGGGACGATCACCCCGCAGCTCGACGACGTCGAGGCCGAGCTCACCTACCTGCTGCTGCGCCACCACCGGCCGGAGCAGGTCGTCGAGATCGGCACGTTCTACGGCTGGTCCACCACGTGGATCCTGTCCGCCCTGCGCGACAACGGGACCGGGCACCTCCACTCGTTCGACCGCGTGGAGCACGTGCGGAGCACCGTGCCCGCGGAGCTCGCCGGGGACCGCTGGACGTTCCACCCGGGGGACCTGCGCGACACCGTGGACCGGGTGCCCGCCGACACCGGCTACCTGTTCGTCGACGCCGACCACGGGCGCCGGTTCGCCCGCTGGTACCTGCGGCACCTGTTCGACCGGGTCCCGGCGGGCACCCCGACCAGCGTGCACGACGTCTACCACCTGCCCTGGGCGCGTCCGTTCACCGAGGGCGCGGAGGTGCTGCGCGCGCTGCGGTCCCGGGGGACGCCGTGGTTCACCGCGGCCCGGCCCGCCGCGCGCGCCACCCTGCGGGCGATCGAGGCCGTCCGCGGCGAGCTGGGGATCACCGGGGCGCGCGGGACCGACCGCAACCCGATGATCTTCTTCGCGATGCCCTGACCGCGGCCGGGCGCCCCGGCCGGTCAGCCGACGGTCGCGGCCGCCCCCGGCTCGCCCGCCCCGGCCAGCAGCGCGCCGACCCGGCGCAGCCCGTCGAGGTCGGCGATGTCGCCGGCCAGCGCGGGCACCCGCACCACGGGCACGCCCGGGTGCGCCGCGGAGAACCGGGTGAGCAGGTGCTCCTCGCGGTCGTGCAGGTCGGCGCGGTCGGCGTGCAGGCGCAGCACCGCGGCGGCGATCTGCGAACCGGGCCCGCCGACCTGTTCGGCACCGGCCCGGGCGCGGGCCGCGGACACCGGCGCGAGCACCGGGTGGGTGCGGTTGAGCACCAGCCCGGCCAGCGGCATGTCCTCCGACGACAGCCGCTCGGTGAAGTACGCGGCCTCGCGCAGCGCGTCCGGCTCCGGGGCGGCGACGACGAGGAACGCCGTCCCGGGCGAGCGCAGCAGGGCGTAGGTCTTCTCGGCCCGCTCGGCGAACCCGCCGAACAGGGTGTCGAAGGCCTGCACGAACGCCGACGCGTCCTGCAGCATCTGCCCGCCGATGATCGACCCGACGGCCTTGGCGAACAGGCCGAACCCCGCCTCGACGATCTTGCGCAGCCCGCGGCCGCCAGCCCGGGCGGGCGCGGCGAGGAGCCGGATCATGCGGCCGTCGAGGAAACGGGACATGCGCTGCGGCGCGTCGAGGAAGTCCAGTGCCGAGCGCGACGGCGGGGTGTCGACGACCACGAGGTCCCAGGTCCCGGCGCCCGCGAGCTGCCCCAGCTTCTCCATCGCCATGTACTCCTGCGTCCCGGAGAACGAGGAGGAGATCGTCTGGTAGAAGGGGTTCTCGATGATCTTCTGCGCCCGCTCGGGCGGCGCGTGCGACTCCACCATCTCGTCGAAGGTGCGGCGCATGTCCAGCATCATCGCGGCGAGCTCGCCGGTGGTCTCCTTCACCGGCGCCGGGTCGTTGGACAGCTCGTCGAGCCCGAGGGCCTGGGCGAGCCGGCGGGCCGGGTCGATCGTGAGCACGACGACCGAGCGGCCCCGTTCGGCGGCGCGCACGGCCAGCGCCGCCGACGTCGTCGTCTTGCCGACGCCGCCGGAGCCGCAGCACACGACGACGCGGGTGGCGGGGTCGTCGATCAGGGCGTCCAGGTCCAGGTCGGGGCTCATCGGCGGGCCTCCAGGTGCACGCCCTGCGCGGTCATCGACTCGGCGAGCTCGTAGAGCGAGCCCAGGTCCACGCCGCCGAGCAGGGCGGGCAGCGTGAGCCGCGGCAGCGGCGGGTCCGGCTCGGTCTCCAGGCGGCGCAGCGCCGCGGTCTCCCCCTCGACGGCGACGGCGTGCTCCACCGTCTCCGCGACCAGGCCGTCGATCTCGTCGGGCGCCAGCTCGATCCCGGCGCTGAGCAGGCCGTTGCGGATCCGGGCGGCGTCGACGCGGCCGCCGGCGGCCGCCGTCACCGACCGGTCCGGCAGCCACTGCTCGCGCATCCGGTTGACGACGACGGTGCCCAGCGGGATGCCGGCGGCCTCCAGCTCGCCGGCGGCGTCGAGGGTCTCGGTGACCGGGAGGTCCGACAGCAGCGTGACCAGGTGGACCGCCGTCAGCGGCGAGTGGATGAGCGCCTCGACGCCCTTGGCCTGGCCGTGGATGGGACCGACCTTGGCCAGGTCGGCCATCGCCCGGGTCACGTCGAGGAAGGTCACCAGCCGCCCGGTGGGCGGGGCGTCGAGGACGACGGCGTCGTAGGCGGGGCGCCCGTCGGGGTCGGTGCGGGTCACGCACTCCTTGGCCTTGCCGGTCAGCAGCACGTCGCGCAGGCCGGGGGCCAGCGTCGTCGCGAACTCGATCGCGCCCATCCGGCGCAGCGTCCGCCCGGCCATCCCGAGCCGGTAGAACATCTCGAAGTACTCGAGCAGCGCGGCCTCGGTGTCCACCGCGAGCGCGCGCACCTCGCCGCCGCCCGGGGCGACGGCGATGCGGCGCTCCTCGTAGGGCAGCGGTGCGGTGTCGAAGACCTGGGCGATGCCCTGGCGCCCCTCCACCTCGACGAGCAGCACCCGCTTGCCGCCGCCGGCCAGCGCGAGCGCCAGCGCCGCGGCCACCGTGGTCTTGCCGGTGCCGCCCTTGCCCGACACCACGTGCAGCCGCGCGCGCGACAGCGCCGCGGGCCACGGGGCGGGGCGGGTTCCGGGGTCGGTCCGGACGGTCGTCGTCACGGGGCCCAGCCTACGAGCGGGTACCGGCGGCGGCCCGCCGGCGAGGCGCGGCCCACACGGACGTCCGTCGCAGGGGGACGGCCATCCGTCGCGCCACGGCCGTGCGGGTCCGGCGCCCGGGATACAGTCCGCCCATGAGCTCCCCGGCCCTGAAGTGGGAATACCTGACCGCCCCGCTGCTGATCCACAACACCAAGGCGATCCTGGACAACTTCGGCCAGGACGGCTGGGAGCTGGTCACGGTCACGACCGGCGCGAACGCCGAGCAGCTGGTCGCGTTCTTCAAGCGCCCGGTGCAGCAGTGAGCGCACTCGCCCGCCTGCGGGACCTCGGCCTGACGCTGCCCGCGGTGGCGGCCCCGGCCGGCGCCTACATCCCGGCCCGGCGCAGCGGGAACCTGGTGTTCACCGCCGGGCAGGTCCCGTTCGTCGACGGGAAGGTCGCCGCGACCGGCAAGGTCGGCGCGGGGATCGACGCCGAGCAGGCGTACGACCTGGCCCGCATCTGCACCCTGAACGCGCTGGCCGCGATCGACGGCCTGGTCGGCCTCGACTCCGTCACCGGCGTGGTCAAGGTCGTCGGCTTCGTCGCCTCCGACCCGTCGTTCACCGGGCAGCCCGGAGTGATCAACGGCGCGTCGGACCTGCTCGGCGAGGTCTTCGGCGAGTCCGGGGCGCACGCGCGGTCGGCCGTCGGCGTCGCGGTGCTGCCGCTGGACGTGCCGGTCGAGGTGGAGCTGACCGTCGAGGTCGGGGGCTGACGTGTCGGCGCCCGCCCGGGTCCCGGCCGGTCACGAGCTGCTGCTGCGGCTCGCGGGCCGGGTCCCGGACGAGCTGCTCTGGCGGCTGCGCGACTGGCTGGCCGCCGGGGACACCGCAGCGCTCGGTGCCGTCCTGCCCCGCACGCTGCTCCGGCACCGCATCGGTCTGACCGACGGCGAACGCGCCCTGCTGGCCGACGTCGTCGGCCCCGGCGCCCCGTCGCGCCGCCTGGTCGACGCGGTCCTGCCCGGCGCGCCCCCCGCCCCGCCCGCGTTCACCGCGGGCGAGCCGGACCTCGCCGCCTGGTCGGCGCTGTCCGTGGTGCGCGACGAGGCGTCCGCGCTGCTCCTGGCCGTCCGGGCCGACGGGGCCCGGGTCCTGGTCGTGCGCGACGCACGCCGGCCGCACCTGCTCGCCGCCGCGGTGGCCCGCCTGCTGCGGGTGCACGGCGAGCGGGTCCCGCGCGTCGAGGTCCTCACCGGCGACGCCCCGACCGAGTACCACGAGGCCGCGTGCACGGCGGCGGCGTCGCTGTGGAGCCGCGAGCCGGTCCCCACCGGCTGACGCGGGACCGCGAAGGAGGCCCCATGTCCGACCCCACGTACCGCCTGCTGCGGGAACTGGCCGGCCGGGTGGACGACGACCTGCTCGCCACCGGGCGCGAGCTCGTCGCCGTCGGCGAGGAGGGGCACGCGCTGGAGCTGCTGGTCGCCGAGCTGGTCGCGGCCCGCGCCGTGCTGCCGGCGGCGCTGCGCGCGGGGCTGGTCGCCGCGGCCTCGGCGCGCCGGGTGCAGCCCGACGCCGGGCAGTGCCTGCCGGCGGCCGGGGAGGCGGCCGGGACCGCGCACCGGTTCACCGCCGAGGGCCCGCCCGGGGCGGCGGAGGCGATCGCGGCCGCGCTCGACGGCGTCCCGTCGCCGGGGACGGGCTGGACGCTGGCCTGGCGGACCACGCCCGCCGGCGCCGCGCCCGGACCGCTGCCGCAGCCGGTGCTGCTGGCACGGACCGGTCCCGGCGGTGCGCCGGAGGTCCTGACCTACCAGGCGCAGTCGGCGCTGGCCCGGGCCGGACTGGTCGTGTCGGTCGAGGTCGGCGACGGCGACGCGCCCGACCCCGGCTACCACCGCGCCGCCGACGACGTCGCGCGCCCGCTGCCGGTGGGGACCGCCGGTGCCGGTGCCCCCGAGGACGGGAGCTCCGCGGGGCCGGGAACCGCGCCGTCCTCACGGGTCCCCTCCGACGTCGTCCCGCACGACCGCACGGCCGTCACGGAGCCGGCCGGCACCGCCCCCGCGGCGACGGACCCGGCGCCGGCGGACCCGGCCGACCACGGTCCGGCCGACCACGGTCCGGCCGACCCGGGCCCGGCGGACCCGGGCCCGGTGGACCTGAGCCCGACCGACCTCGGCCCGGCGGACCTCGACCCGACCGACCTCGACCCGACCGACGACGGCCGGGCCGACCCCGTCCCGACCGACACGAGCCCCACCGACACGGGTCCGACCGGGATCGGCGCGGCCGGTGCCGGCCCCGTCGGCGACGCGCTGCCCGGTGACACCACGGCCCCCGGCCCCGGCGCGGCGGAGCGGGAGCCGGACGGTCCGGCGGGGGGCGCCCCGGGCGCCGAGCTGCCCGCCGTCGAGCCGCTCCACCCGGACTCCGCGGACGCCGACGGCGGTCCGGCGCCCGCCGACCCCGTCGGCGACGCCCCCGTGCCCCCCGGGGCCGGGCACGGAACACCCACCGGCGAGCCGGCCGCGGGACCGGAGACCCCCGTCGGCGGACTGCCGGTCCGCCGCCCGGCCGGCGACGCCGCGCACGGGACCGGCGACCTCCCCTCCAGCACCGGCGCCGGGCCCGCCCCGGGCGCGGGGACCTTCGACGCGGCCGTCCCCGGCCCCGGCGGACCGCGCAGCCCGGCCGGCCGTCGCTCCACCGCGCCGGCCGGGGACGCCGACGACACCCCCCATCCGGCGCCGCGGCCGTCGCCCCCGATCCGGGCGTTGCGGGAGGCCTCGGCGGGCGACTGGTTCGACGCCGCCGGCGACCGGGACGCGGTGGCGACCCCGGGCCACGGCCTCCCGCGCGACCTGCCGGGCGACGACGTCGCACCGGAGCCGGCCGCCGCCGCACCGCCGGACACGGACGGTGCGCACGCGTCGGCCCCCGGCCCCGCGGCCGGGCCGGAGCCCTCGCCCGCCGGGGACCCCGGCGCGGTTCGCGAGCCGGTGTCCGCCCCGTTCCCCGTGACCGGCCACGGTCACCCCGGCAACGGCGCGACCGGCAACGGGGCCGTCCCCCACGTGAACGGTGCCGGCCCGGCGCCGGTGCCGTGGACGTCGGCCACGCCGCCCCCGTCTCCGGTGGCGCCGGTCCCGGGCGTGCCGCCGGCGCCCCCCGCCGCGGTGCAGCGGCCCGCCGGCCGCCCGCCCGTCGGTCCCCCGGCCGCCCCCGCGCCCGACGAGGCAGCCTGGCTCGCCGACTGGGCCTCCGGCTCCTGGACCGGCGTCGCCCCGCACGTCGACCCGGTACCCGCGGCCGTCCCGGAGCCCGGACCGGCACCCCGTGACGGCGCGGACCCGGCCGTGCGGGGCGGTCCCGGTGACACCGTGCCCGGCACCCCGCGCGTCGTGCCCGCCGTCGCGACGGCCGTCGAGGACACCCCACCGGCGGCCGGTACCGCCCCGGGCACACCGGCCCACGCGGCCGACGCCGTGGAGCCGGAGCAGGAGCCGGTCGCCGAGCCCCGCACGCCGCCGGGCGTCCCGATGCTGCCCGCCACGGTCGTCCCCGGTCCCGCGACCGGCGAACGGCGCCCGCGGCACCTGCTCGTCACCGAGGACGACGACGAGGCCGAGGCGGCCGAGGACCCCACCGCACCGGCCGACGTGGTCGTCGAGGACGCGCCGGAGCAGCCCGGGCCGGCGGCCCCGCCGCGCCCGCGTCCGCAGCCCCGGCCGCGGCCGTCCGGCGGGCTCGCCGACCGGCTGACCCCCACCGAGCAGGAGCTGCTGCAGCGCCTGCACGAGGAGCTCGCGGCGCGCGAGACCGGCGGCGAGCCGACCCCGCGCAACGGCACGGCGCGCACCGACCGGGGCTGAGCCCCCGCGGGCGGCGCGCGCCGTCAGCCGACGGCGCGCACGACCCCGTCGATCACCTGCTGCAGGTGCAGTGCGCGGCGGGCGTCGACCGGGAGGTCGGTGCCGTCGGCGATCGCGGCCTCGAGGTCGTCGAGCAGGGCCCCGAAGCAGGCGACCGCGTCGGCCGGGCGGCGGTCGAGGACGTGGCGGCCGCGGCCGTCCGGGCCCATGCCCCCGGCCAGCGCCACCTCGAAGTCGGTCGGGTCCACCGGGATCCGCAGCGACAGCACCACCGAGCTGCGCGCCCCGCCCGCGTGGACCAGGCCGAACCGCCACAGGTCCGGCTCGTCGCGGTGGCCGTGGTCGACGCCGGTGACCGGGCCGAGCGCGGCGTCGAGGAGGTCGACGACGTGCGGCCCGACGTCGAGCAGCGCGCCGTGCTCGGCCCGCCACGCCGACGCCGCGAACGGGCCGCCGAGCAGCGCACCGGACAGCCAGCGGGCGGTCGCGGTCGTCCCGGGGCCGCCGGCGCCGTCGGGCACGGTGTCGAGCCAGGCGCGGATCGCCGGGTCGAAGCGCAGGGTCAGCATCGTCGCCGACCGGACCCCGGCGGCCCCGACCGCGGCGGCGGCCCGGCGGGCGGCGGGCAGGTCGGCGGCCAGCGGCTTCTCCAGCACCACGTGCTTCCCGGCCCCGACGACCGTCTCCAGCAGCCCGGCCTGCACGGCGGGCGGGACGGCGAACGCGACGGCGTCGCAGGCGTCGAGCAGGGACTCCACCGAGGTGTGGACCGGGCCGCCGGAGATCGCGGCGACCTCGGCGGCCGCCTCCGGCCGCCGGGCCCACACCCCGGCCGCCGACCAGCGCGGATGCGCGGCGATCGCCGGGGCGTGCACCGCCTGCGCCCACGGTCCGGCACCGAGCAGTCCGATACGCATGCGGGCATTGTCACGCACTCGACCACCCCGGAGATGACCTAGGGTCCGGCCATGAGCGTTGATCCGGCGGCGCAGCCGGTCGAGCCGCGGCCGGCCGCGACCGTCCTGCTGGTCCGTGACGAGCCCACCGGCGGTGACCTGCAGGTCTTCCTGCAGCGACGGGTCACCGGCATGGCGTTCGCCGGGGGCATGACCGTGTTCCCCGGCGGCGGGGTGTCCTCCGGCGACACCCCCGACCCGGCCCGCTGGCGGGGCCCGGAGCCGTCGCAGTTCGGCACCCGGTTCGCCCAGCCGGCCGACCTGGCCGCCGCGCTGGTCACCGCGGCCGTCCGCGAGACCTTCGAGGAGTGCGGCGTGCTGCTCGCCGCGCCCGCCGGGTCCGAGCCCGGCCCGATGAGCGGTGCCGCGGGCTGGCGCGACGAGCTCGTCAGCCGCCGCGCGACCCTGCCGGAGCTGCTGGCCGAGCACGACCTGGAGCTGCGCGCGGACCTGCTGGTGCCGTGGGCGCGCTGGATCACCCCGCCGCGCAACCCGAAGCGCTACGACACCGCGTTCCTGGTCGCGCGCGTCCCGGACGGCCAGGTCGCCGACGACGCCACCACCGAGGCCGTCGAGGCCCGCTGGTGGACCCCGGCCGAGGCCCTGGCCGGCTACGACGGCGGCGACCTGAAGCTCATGCCGCCGACCCTGCGGACCCTGCAGGAGCTCGACCGGCACGACACCGCGGCCGAGGTGCTGGCCGCGGCCGCGTCGCGGGACATCGAGCCGATCACGCCCGAGGTGCGGCGCGAGGGCCGGGTCGTCACGATCACCCTGCCCGGCGACCCCGACTGGATCTACGAGGAGGCGACCCGGTGAGCCACCCGCACTACGGCGCCCTGCGCACGGCGCACCCGCTGGCGTCGGTGCTGCTGCAGGACAACCCCGGCCCGATGACGCTGGACGGCACCAACACCTGGGTGCTCGCCGCCCCGGACTCGGGTGACCGGATCGTCGTCGACCCGGGCGAGGACGACGGCGTCCACCTCGAGGCGCTGGCCGACGGCCCGCCGGTCGCCGCGATCGTCCTCACCCACCGCCACCACGACCACGCCGGCGGCATCGACCGGTTCGTCGAGCTGACCGGGGCGCCGGTGCACGCTGCGGACCCGTCGCTGGCCTCGGGCACCGACCCGCTGACCGACGGCGCGGTGGTCGCCGGCGGCGGTGTCGAGCTGAGGGTGCTCACGACGCCGGGGCACACCTCGGACTCGGTGTCGCTGCTGCTGCGCGGCCCGGGCGACGACGGCACCGCCCTGCTGGCCGGTGACACCGTCCTCGGCCGGGGCACCACGGTGATCGCCCACCCGGACGGCGCGCTGGGGCCCTACCTGGACTCGCTGCGCCGGATCGCCGAGCTGCCGGCCGGTACCCCGCTGCTGCCCGGGCACGGTCCGGAGCTGCCCGACGCCGCCGAGATCGCCCGCCACTACCTGGCCCACCGCGAGCAGCGGCTGGAGCAGGTGCGCGCCGCGCTCGACGAGCTGGGGCCCGGTGCCTCGGCGCGCCAGGTCGTCGAGGTCGTCTACGCCGACGTCGACACCTCGCTGTGGGACGCGGCCGAGCTGTCCGTCCGCGCCCAGCTGGACCACCTGCGCGACTGAGGCTCAGGCCGCGGGCGGGGCGCCGTCGTCGTCGCCGTGGGCCTCGACCCACTCCTCCCGGAAGCGGCGCAGGAACTCCTGCAGCGCAGCGTGCCGCCGCTCGCCCAGCTCCCGGCCCGCCGCGGTGCGCAGCTCGCCGCGCAGCCGCAGGAGCTTCTCGTGGAAGTGCGCGACGACCGAGCCGGTCGGGCCGGACCGGTAGCCGCCGCCGTCGACGCCCGCGGCCGGGTCCCACAGCGGCTCGCCGATCGCGCCGCCGTAGGCGAACGCGCGGGCGATCCCGGTGGCGCCCATGGCGTCGAGCATGTCGGCGTCGTGCAGGCACGCCGCGATCCGGTCCGCGGTGGGCGCGCCGGGCTCGGCCCCGAACGAGTAGCGCCCGGTGGCCTCGACGGCGTCCAGGACGGGCTCCCAGAGGACCTCGTCGATCTCCGCGCGGCGCAGGGCGTCGCGGGCGTCGTCGCGGACCTCGGCCGGGGCGACGACCCGCCCGAGCCGGGCCTCGGCGGCGCGGTGGTGGTCGTGCACGTACGCGGCGACGGCGGCGACGAACCCGTCGAGCCCCTCCCGCGCCGCGAGCCGCGCGGACAGCCCCGCGACCCGGTCCAGGTGGGCGAGGTCGTGCGCGACGTCGGCGCCCGCCATGTCGTCCGCGACGACGTCGCGCAGGCGCCGCAGCCCGGCGCCGCTCGGCGCGCTCACGCCGGGCTCCCGACCGCGGCGGCCCGCGGGTCGGTCGCGGCGACGCTGCCGCGACGCAGCCACAGCAGCCCGGCGACGAGCAGCCCGAGCACGCCGCCGGCCGCGTACCCGGCCGGCCCGACGGCGTCGATCATGACGCCGGACACGGCCTGACCGGCGGAGACGCCGAGCACGGCGGCCATCACCATCCAGTTGAACGCCTCGGTCGCCGACCCCGCCGGGGCGGTCTGCTCGACGCCGAGGGAGTGCGCGGTGACCTGCGGGGTGATCAGCGCGCCGGCCACCATCATCACGACGGCGAGCAGCGCCAGCGAGCCGACCGGCGAGACCAGGCCCATCGCCGTCACCAGGACGGCGAAGCCGCCGAGCAGGACGGGCAGCCGCACGTGCAGCGGGCGCGGCCACGGCCGCAGCCCGTAGACGACACCGGTCAGCACCGAGACGACCGACCACAACGACAGCAGCACGCCGCCCGCCGCGGGGGACCCTGCGAACGCGGTCGCGGCGATCACACCGACCTCGGCGGTGCCCGCGACCAGCCCGAACCCGAGCGACGCCAGCGCCACCGTCCGCAGCCCGGGCCGGCGGAACACCCCGAGCAGGCCCGCCTCGACGGCGAGCGACCCGTCGGCCCGCTCGGCACGGATGCGGGCCGACCGCCGTCGCACGGCCGCGGTCAGCGCGAACCAGGTGGTCCCGACGATCTCCGCCGCCGCCGCGACGACGAGCGCCGTCCCCGGCCACGGCGTGGTCACCACCAGCACCGCGGCCAGCGCGGGCCCCAGGACGAAGAACGTCTCCAGGCTGATCGCCTCGTAGGTGTAGGCGGCCTCGCGGCGCGGCCCCGCCGGGGTCAGGTCCGACCAGAGGGCCCGCGAGGACCCCTCGAACGCGGGCGTCGCGAGCCCGGTGAGCACCGCCACCGCGACGGTCACCGGCAGCGCGGTCCGGCCCTCGATGCTCAGCACGAGTCCGGTCACCGCGACCAGGTAGACCGCCGCCAGCACCAGCATCGGCCGGGTGGGGCCGAGCCGGTCGAGCAGGCGCCCCTGCAGGACGGTGCCGACCGCCGTCCCGACCAGCAGCGACGCCGACACCGCACCGGCGACGGCGTAGGAGCCGTGCAGCTCGCGGACGTAGAGCAGCGTCGCGAGGCTGTGCATCGCGATCGGGAACCGCCCGATCACCGACGCGCAGACCGGCGCGGCCGCCCCGGGCGTACCCAGGGCGGCGCGGTAGTCGGACAGTGAGGCGGCCACCCGCCCAGCATCACACGGTCTGGTACGGGCGTACCAGCGGGTTCTGCCGGGTCAGCGGGCGCGGCGGGCCAGGCGCTCGGGCTCCAGGATCAGCACGCTCTTGCCCTCCAGCCGCAGCCAGCCGCGGTGGGCGAAGTCGGCGAGCGCCTTGTTCACGGTCTCGCGGGAGGCGCCGACGAGCTGGGCGATCTCCTCCTGCGTGAGGTCGTGGGTGACCCGCAGCAGGCCCGACTCCTGGGAGCCGAACTGGCGCGCGAGCTGCAGCAGCGACTTCGCGACGCGGCCCGGCACGTCGGTGAAGATCAGGTCCGCGAGCATGTTGTTGGTGCGGCGCAGGCGGCGGGCCAGCACGCGCAGCAGCTGCTCGGCGATCTCCGGGCGCTTGCCGATCCACTCCCGCAGCGCGCTGCGGTCCATGGTGAAGCAGCGCACCTCGGTGACCGCGGTCGCCGAGGAGGTGCGCGGGCCCGGGTCGAAGATGGACAGCTCGCCGAACATGTCCGACGGGCCGGCCACCATGAGCAGGTTCTCCCGGCCGTCGGGGGACTTGCGGCCGAGCTTCACCTTCCCCCCGGACACGATGTAGAGGCGGTCACCGGGCTCGCCCTCGGAGAAGATGACCTGCCCACGGGAGAACTCGGCGGTCTCCAGCGCCTCGGCCAGCGCCTCGGCGGCCTGGGGCTCGACACCCTGGAAGATCCCGGCCCGGATCAGAACCTCGTCCACTGCAATGCTCCTCGTTCACCGGCCGCTGTCGTCACGGCGGGTTGTCGGCGCGTCAGTGTAGAGGTCTTCGCCACACACGCGCGCACCACTGGCCCGATCGGATTGACATCCGATCGGGTCCGTTCACCCGGACGATCTTGTCAGGCGGACGGGACCTGGCTGCGCCGCGCCCCCCGGCGCCGCCGGTTGCGCAGCCGGAACAGCTCCAGCGCGCGGCCCGTACCGGACCGGAACAGGGCCCGGACCTCGTCGGGCCGGGGCTGTTCGAGCATCTCGTCGAGCTCGTCCTGGCGCACGGTGGACTCCCTCAGGCGGGACTCCACACGCTCCATGCCGAGCGCGAAGAACATCACGAGCAGCGGGACGAGGACGCTCAACCAGGCAGTCATGGCACTTCCGATTCTCCCGTACGGATTCGTACGCCGCGCCGCGGGGGGTAGCCGCGCCGACCGGTTCGTGACGCGTTCGTGACCTGCCCGGCCGTTCGCCGCACATCCGCCCGGCCGCCGGGGCCGTCCGGCGGGCCCGCGCGCCGGGCGGGGCGCCGGACGGGCCGGCCGCGTGGTGCGACACCGCGTCACGACCGTCGGTCCCCACCCGTACCCTCGGTCACGTGAGCACCTCCGCCGGACGGACGCCGCAGACCTCGCAGCCCGCGCGGCCCAGCCGCCGCGCCGCTGCGGGTCTCGCCGCACGGGTCGCGGCCGGGGAGAGCCGGATCGGCAGGGCCCGCCGGGTCAACCGCATCCTGCGCGCGCTGGCGGAGGCCTACCCGCACGCGCACTGCGAGCTGGACTTCACGACCCCGCTGGACCTCGCGGTCGCCACGATCCTGTCCGCCCAGTGCACCGACGAGCGGGTCAACCAGGTCACCCCGGCGCTGTTCGCGCGCTACCCCACCGCCGCGGACTACGCGGGCACCGACCGCACCGAGCTCGAGGAGATGATCCGCCCGACCGGCTTCTACCGGAACAAGGCGACGTCGCTGATCGGGCTGGGCGCCGCCGTCGTCGAGCGGCACGGCGGGGAGCTGCCCGCCACGCTCGACGAGCTGGTGAAGCTGCCGGGGATCGGGCGCAAGACCGCCAACGTCATCCTCGGCAACGCGTTCGACGTCCCCGGGATCACCGTCGACACGCACTTCGGACGCCTGGTGCGCCGCTGGGGCTGGACGACCGAGGAGGACCCGGTCAAGGTCGAGCACGCGATCGGCGAGCTCGTCCCGCGCCGGGACTGGACGATCGTCTCCCACCACGTGATCTTCCACGGCCGCCGGGTGTGCCACTCGCGCAAGCCGGCCTGCGGGGCGTGCACGCTGGCCGCGGACTGCCCCGCCTACGGCCTCGGCCCCACCGACCCGGCGGAGGCCGCGGCGCTGGTCAAGGGCCCGGAGCGCGAGCACCTGCTGGGCCTCGCCGGCATCGTCCCCGGCGGGGACGGCCGGTGACCCGGACCGGCGCCTCCCGCTCCGAGATCGTCTCGACCGTCGTGGTCGTCGTGCTCGTCGCGATCGCGGTGTGGGCGCTGTGGCCGTCCGGGTCCGGGTCCGCGCCGGACGCGGCCGGCCCGGGCACAACGGCCGCCGCCGACCGTCCGGAGAGCGACCCGGGTGCCGCCGACCCGCAGGCGCTCGCGGCCGCGCGGGCCTCGGCCCGCCTGCAGCCCTGCCCCGCCCCGACCGGCGCCGCACCCGCGGGGCCGCTGGCCGGGATCACGGTCCCCTGCCTCGGCGCCGACGGCAGCACCGACCTCGGCGCGGCCCTGGCCGGACGGCCGACGCTGGTGAACTTCTGGGCGTCGTGGTGCGTGCCGTGCCGCGAGGAGCTGCCCGCCCTGCAGGCCTACGCCGCCCGGCCGGGCGCGGTGCCGGTGCTGACCGTCGACGTGCAGGACGACCCGGTGACCGCGCTGCAGCTGGCGGCGCGGCTCGGGGTGCGGCTGCCGGCCGTCACCGACCCGCAGCGGGCCGTGCGCCGGGCGCTGGACGCGCCGCCGCTGCTGCCGGTGTCCTACGTGTCCCGTGCCGACGGCGGCCTCGCGATGGTCGACCCGCCGGTCCCGTTCCGCACCGCCGACGACGTCGCGGCCGCCGTGGAGCGGCTGCGGTGAGCGTGCTGCCGGGCGTCCCGGCCGTCCCCGATCCCGACCCGGCGGCCGCCCCGGCGGAGCTGCGCCCGCTCGTCGACGGCGCGCTGGGGCTGGACCCGGCGTGGTTCGGCGCGCGCCGGCAGGCACCGGCCGGTCCCGTCCCGCGACGGGCGTCGGTGCTGATGCTGTTCACCGCGGGCCCCGACCCGGAGGTGCTGCTCACCGAGCGGGCCTCGACCCTGCGCTCGCACGCCGGCCAGGTCGCCTTCCCCGGCGGGCGGGTCGACCCGACCGACACCGGCCCGGTGCACGCGGCCCTGCGCGAGGCGCGCGAGGAGACCGGGCTGGACCCGGCCGGGGTCGTGCCGCTGGCCGTCCTGCCGGAGCTGTTCATCCCCCCGACCGGCTTCCTGGTGTCCCCGGTGCTCGCGCACTGGGCGGCCCCGTCCCCGGTCCGGGTGGTCGACGCCGGCGAGGTCGCGCGCGTGCTCCGCGTCCCGGTCGGCGTGCTGACCGACCCCGCCCACCGCTTCACCGTGCGCGGCCCCCGCGGGCACACCGGACCCGCGTTCCGCTGCGCGGGCCTGGTGATCTGGGGGTTCACCGGGGGCCTATTGTCCGCGCTGCTGCACCGGTCCGGCTGGGAGCGTCCCTGGGACGCCGGCCGGATCGAGGACCTCGACGACGCCTGGGCGCGCGCCCGGGACACCGACCAGGGAGGAGCCCGGGTGAGCGACCACGGCGTGGTGGACCGGTGAGCATCAGCTGGGTCGACGTGGTCGTCGTCATCCTGGCGCTGCTGGCCGCGGCGTCGGGCTGGCGGCACGGGGTGGCGGTGGCGCTGCTGTCGTTCGTCGGGGTGCTGACGGGCGCGGTGCTCGGGCTGCGGCTCGCGCCGCTGCTCGCCGCGCAGGTGGAGTCGCAGCAGGGCAAGGTGCTGCTGGGCATCGGCGTCGTGGTGCTGCTCGTCGCGCTCGGCGAGGCGACCGGGGTCTACCTGGGCCGGTTCATCCGCGACCGGATCCGCGGCGAGGGCACGCTGAAGGTCGACTCGGCCCTCGGGGCCGGGGTGCAGGCCGTCGCCGTGGTCGTCGCCGCGTGGCTGATCGCGCTCCCGCTGTCCTCGACGAGCTTCGCCACCCTGACCTCGGGCCTGCGGGACTCCCGCGTGCTGGCCGGGGTCGACGAGGTCATGCCCGACCAGGCGCGCAAGCTGCCCGCCGAACTGCGCCAGCTGCTCGACGACTCCGGCTTCCCCGATGTGGTCAGCCCGTTCTCGCGCACACCGGTCGCCGCGGTCGGGCCGCCGGACTCCGCGCTCGCCCGGTCCCCGGTGGTCACCGAGGTCCGCGACCGGGTGCTCAAGGTCCGCGGGCGCGCGCCGTCGTGCCGGCGCGCGCTGGAGGGCACCGGGTTCGTCGTCGCCCCGCAGCGGGTCATGACGAACGCGCACGTCGTCGCCGGGACCTCGAGCACCACCGTCGAGGTGACCACGGCGAGCGGGCGCACCCGCCAGCTCGACGCCGACGTCGTGTTCTACGACCCCGAGGTCGACGTCGCGGTGCTCGCCGTGCCCGATCTGGAGGAGCAGCCGCTGCAGTTCAGCCCGGACCCGGCCCGCGTCGGCGACGACGTGATCATCCTGGGCTACCCGCTGGACGGCCCGTACACGGTGACCCCCGGCAAGATCCGCGAGCGGATCCGGCTGCGCGGCCCGGACATCTACGAGCAGGGCAGCGTGCTGCGCGACGTCTACACCGTCCGTGCGGTGGTCCGCTCCGGCAACTCCGGCGGCCCCATGATCGCGCCGGACGGCCGCGTCGTCGGCGTGGTGTTCGGTGCGGCCCTGGACGACTCGGAGACGGGCTTCGTGCTGACCGCCGAGCAGGTCGCCCAGGCGCTGAACGTGGCCGCGAGCGGTGCGACGGCGTCCGCGGACACCGGGAGCTGCGCCTCCTGATTCCCAGGATGCGGGACACGCTGGCCGTATCGTGGGACGATGCTTAGCGTAGACACATGACCGTCGCCGACGTGACCCGCACCCGCCGACGCTGGCTGGTGCTGGCCGTCGGCGTGTTCGCCCAGACCGCGGCGTGCTCGTTCGTCTACGGCCTGCCCTTCGTCGTGCCGCTGCTGCGCGACACCGCCGGGCTGTCGCTGGCCCAGGTCGGCGCCTACGTCGGCGCCCCCACCGTCGGCCTGCTGTGCACCCTGGTGCTGTGGGGCGCGGCCGCGGACCGGTCCGGCGAGCGCGGGGTCATGACGATCGGGCTCGCGGTGTGCGCCGTCGCCGTCGCCGGGGCGGCGCTGCTGCCGCTGGGACCCGGGCCGGTGCTGCTGGTGCTGCTCGGTCTCGGCGGGGCCGGGGCCGCGTCGGTGTTCGCGGCGAGCGGCCGGATGGTGATGGGCTGGTTCGCCGCCCACGAACGCGGGACGGCGATGGGGATCCGGCAGACCTCGCAGCCGCTCGGCGTCGCCGTGGCCGGGCTGACGCTGCCGACCCTGGCCGCCGCCGTCGGGCCGTTCCGGGCGCTGCTGCTGCCCGCGGCGCTGTGCGTGGTCGCCGCGGTGCTCGTGGCGACGCTGGCACCGGACCCGCCGCGCGCGCCGCGGCCCGCGGGGGCCGCGCCGGAGCGCTCGCCGTACCGGACGGCGGTGCTGTGGCGGGTGCACGGCGCCAGCGCGCTGCTGGTGGTCTCGCAGTTCGCGGTGGCCTCGTTCGCCACCGAGTACCTGGTCCGTGAGCAGGGCTGGCACGTCGCCGCGGCGGGCGCGTTCGTCGCCGGCGGCCAGATCGCCGGTGCCGTCGGCCGGATCGCGACCGGGGCGTGGTCGGACCGGGCCGGATCCCGGCTGCGCCCGATGCGCCAGGTCGCCCTGGCCGCGACGGCGGTGCTGCTGCTGTTCGCGCTGGGCGACGCGGTCGCCGGGTGGCTCGCCGTCACGATGCTCGCGGTCGGTGCGGTCGTGACCGTCGCCCCGAACGGGCTGGCGTTCACCAGCACCGCCGAACTCGCCGGGCCGTCCTGGTCCGGGCGGGCGCTCGGGGTGCAGAACACCGGGCAGAACGCCGTCGCCTCGGTGGTGCCGGTCGCGCTCGGCGCGCTGGTCGGGGCGACCGGCTACGCGGCGGCGTTCGCGATCGCGGCCGTGGCGCCGCTGGCCGCCGCGGCCGTGACCCCGGTCCGCGACGAGCGGAACGGGGCCCGGCGGGCGGAGCGGGTCAGCGGGTGATCGTCTGGTCCCGGCCGGGGCCGACGCCGATCGCGGACACCGGCGCGCCGGTGAGCTCCTCGATCCGCTGCACGTACGCCTGCGCGGCCGCCGGCAGGTCCTCCCAGGCACGGGCCCCGGAGAGGTCCTCGACCCAGCCGGGCATCTCCTCGTACACCGGGACGGCGTGGTGGAAGCCGGTCTGGGTCATCGGCATCTCGTCGACGCGGTGGCCGTCGACCTCGTAGCCCACGCAGATCGGCACCGACTCCAGCCCGGACAGGACGTCCAGCTTGGTCAGGAACACGTCGGTGATCCCGTTGACCCGCACCGCGTAGCGCCCGATGACGGCGTCGAACCAGCCGCAGCGACGGGCGCGGCCGGTGTTGACGCCGACCTCGCCGCCGGTCTTGCGGAGGAACTCGCCCATCTCGTCGTGCAGCTCGGTCGGGAACGGACCGGAGCCGACACGGGTGGTGTACGCCTTCAGGATCCCGATCACCCGGGTGATCTTGTTCGGGCCGATGCCCGAGCCGACCGAGGCACCGCCCGCGGTCGGGTTCGAGCTGGTCACGAACGGGTAGGTGCCGTGGTCGACGTCGAGCAGGGTGCCCTGCGAGCCCTCCAGCAGCAGCGTCTCGCCGCGCTCCAGGGCCTCGTTCAGCATCAGCCGGGTGTCGACGATCTTGTCGGCGAACTCCTTCGACTGCTCCAGGACGGTGTCGACGACCTCGTGGAAGTCGAGGGCGCGGCGGTTGTAGACCTTGACCAGGATCTGGTTCTTCAGCTCGAGGGCCGCCTCCACCTTCTGGTGCAGGATCTTCTCGTCGAGCAGGTCCGCGGCGCGGACGCCGACCCGGGCCACCTTGTCCTGGTAGGCGGGCCCGATGCCGCGGCCGGTGGTGCCGATCTTGGCCTTGCCGAGGTAGCGCTCGGTGACGCGGTCGATCGCCACGTGGTACGGCATGATCAGGTGCGAGTCGGCCGAGATCAGCAGGCCGGAGGTGTCGACGCCGCGGCGCTCCAGCCCGGCCTTCTCCTCGATCAGTGCCTCGGGGTTCACGACGACCCCGTTGCCGATCACGTTCTTCACGCCCGGGGAGAGGATCCCGGACGGGATGAGCTTCAGCGCGAAGTCACGGCCGTCGGGGGTGACCACGGTGTGCCCGGCGTTGTTGCCGCCCTGGTAGCGCACGACCCAGCCGAACTGCCCGCCCAGCAGGTCCGTCGCCTTGCCCTTGCCCTCGTCGCCCCACTGGGCGCCGATCAACACGATTGCGGGCATGTAAGAGACTCCAGTTCACACACGCTCGTCACGGTCGCGGGCCCGGGCGTGATTTCCGGATTCCGCGGCGAGGAGGGTACTCGATCAGTGGTTCCGACCGATCCCGAAGCGGTGCTCCTCGACTGCCTGCCGCAGCGGCGTCACCGTCTTCCCTTCCACGGTATCCGGCCCGGCTCGCGGCGGGAACGCCCACCGTCGTCGCTGGTGTCCGATCCCGCGGTGCGTTCGGTCACCGTGGGTCCACGCCCCGGCAAGGCCGAGATCGACGGCCTGCTCCCGGCCCGCCGGCTGATCGTCCACGGCGACGACGCCGACCTCGCCGCGGTGCTCGTGCGCCTGCTGCGCCGCGACGCGCTCGGCACCGAGGTCGCCTACCTGCCGGTGTCGCGACGGTCGCGCGCCGCCGTGAGCTGGGGGTTCCCGTCGTCGTTCGGTGACGCCGTCGCGCTCGCCCGGTCCGGTACCGCGCGGGACATGCCGCTCGTGCGCGACGACAACGGCGGCGTCCTCGCCGGGCGCGGCGAGATCCGCGACCTCTACGGCGAGGCCTACTGCGACGCGACGCGGGTGCTGCACGGCCGCGTGCGGTCGCTCGTCGTCGACGCGGGCCCGGAGGGGGTGCACGTCCGCGGCGGGCGCGGCGTGACCGCGGCGACCGGCCGGGCGATCCAGATCGGGACCACCGGCGCGACGCCCGTCCGCGACGGCGTCGCGCACCCGCGCGAGATCAAGCGCTGGGCCTGGTACAGGCACACCGAGCCGTGGCGGCCGGTGCTCCCGGGCTGATCAGCGTCCCGGGTCCTCCGGTGCGAGGACGGCGTCGGTGGCGGTGACCCCGACGTCGAACACCTCGTCGGTGGGGACGACGTAGCGGTTGCGGTGCTCCTGCCCGTCGCGCCCGGCGCCCATGCCGCCGGCCATCGGGCCGTAGCCGCCGGTGGCGCCGCGCGGCTCGACGCCGCGGGCGCCCGCCCACGTCTCGGCCTGCGCGGTACGCCCGCCGGGCACGCGCGATTCCGTCCCCCACGCCGTCCCGGGGCCCCCGCGGGAGCCCGGCAGATGCGGCTCGGTGGTCGGGCCGGGCCCCCGCCCGCCGCCCGGCAGGGGCGGGGTCGTGCGGCCGCCCCTGTACCGCTCGACGGTGCCGGGCCGCAGCAGCTGCTGCCGGCGGGACCGGTCGGCGAACTCGCGGGCGCGGTCGTCGCGCAGGGTCGTAGGGTCCGGCCGCGGGACCCGGGACCGATACGGCGACGGCGACCACGGGGCGCGGGCATCGCCGGGGTCCAGCGGATTCCGGGGCGCCGGGGGCGGGGTTCGCGTGTCCGCGCTCGTGGTGACCGGCGTCGGGACGGTCGGGGTCCCACCCGCGCCGCTGCCACCGGATCCCCCACCGCCGCCTGCGGAGGTCACCGTGGGCGCACCGCCGCCCCCACCGCCCGGTTCGAGCGCGCCGGGGCCTCCGCCGCCGTGCTGTCCGGCCGCGATCGTCGAGGGGATCGTCGTGCCGCCGGGCAGGGGGTCGGGTGCGGTGGACACCGGTCCTGCGGAACCCGGCGGAATGCCCGGGCTCCCTCCGACCTGCCCGGCCGGGGCGGGCGGACCAGCAGCGGCCTCGGTGGTGAACCGGTCGTCGAGATCGGAGGTCTCCGACTCGTACTGACGCAGCGCGCGATTGGCGGCCTCGTCGTTGACCTGGTTGCGCTCGGCGATGGTGACGTGGTCGGTGCCGTCGCCCTGCAGGGCCTGCCAGGCCTCGCTCAGGTTGTCACCGACCCGCTGGACCCAGGAGTACTGCGCCGGGTCCACGAAGTCGATCCGGGCCCGCATCCGTTCGAACGCGACGCCGTGGTCGACGATCCGCGCGGCGCCGTTCGCGGCCACGGTCGCAGTACCGTCGACGCCGTTCGCCGTGCGGGTGAGCGATTCCTGCGCCGCCTCGGCCGCAGGGCCCTGCCAGGAGATGCCGAGGTCGGCCATGCCGCGATCGAGGGTCTGCTTGGTCGTCGCCATGTCATCGACCAGTCGCCCCAGCCCGTCGGACGTCTGTCGGGTCGCCGCAGAGCCCGGCTTGCCCGTGATCCACGCGACCTTGGTCGCGAGGTCGTAGGCCTCGAAGTAGTTGCAGCGCGGGAGAGCCACGGGGGCACCGTCTACCGGTCGACCGTGGGCTGCGCAGGAACTGCTGTGGAACGCAGTGCTGCCACGTTGTCCGCCTCGACCAGGCCGTAGCCGACTGCCGCGGCTTCGAGTGCATCGCGCGCCCGGAACAGTTCTGTGAGATACGCGTGGTGCGTCGCCATGATCGAACCGATCTTCGGCTGGAACACCGATACCGCATCCCTCGACACCGGATCGTCCGCACACGGCTGAATCCGCCGGAGGTCCATCGCGCGTCCGAGTACTCTTTGCATCTCTTCGCATCGCGCATGAAGAAGTCGATGGACACCGACAACGTTGTCGCGGTCGATCTGCACCATCAACGCATCCGTCGCCCGGGTTCGAGGGTCCCTGAGAGTGTCCACGGGCGCGAGGCTAGGAGCCGCGACCCGCTCGCGGGCCCGTTCCCGCAGATCCCGTTCCGATAGCGAATACGGTCAGCCTGTCCCACGGAGGTTCTCGACGATCGTCGTCGCGACGGACGACGCTGCCGAGCACACGTCTTCGACGTGTTCCGGCCGTCCGGCCTCGGTCTCGAAGGTCGCCTGGGCCTGAACCCGAATACTGCCAACTTCCGACGTGTCGATGTACAGCTCGCATGTCGGTGCGGAATCCTCGAACGCCGTGCTGCGAACTGCTCCGAAGCCGGCCAGGGTCTGCACCACGACTCCGGGGGAGCCGACGAATACCGAAGCCGGCTGCTCGACGATCCGCAGACCGTAGTTGAATCCGGAGTCGTAATCGTTCCACAGGCATCCGGCGCCGAAACCTTCCTGAGACCTCGCTCCGGTCGGATCGCCCACTTCGACACCCAACTCGCCCTGCTGTGCGGGAGTGAGCGCGGTGCACGGATCGACCGATCCGACATCGATCTCCACCGGCCGCTCCGGGAACGGCCCCGCCGGCTCCGCCGCCCCACACCCCCCGAGCACCCCGACGACCACGACCAGCCCCAGAACCACACGCAGCACCGGCGCAGGCTAGCCCGCGCCCGTCGCGAACAGGCCGGAACGCTCAGGCCGCGGCGGCACCCTCGTCCGGACGTCGGTGGTAGCTGTCCACGTAGGTCTGCCCGGACAGGTCGGCGATCGCGTCCATGATCTCGTCGGTCACCGCCCGCCGGATCGCCGGCGCCCCCTCCAGCCCCTCGTAGCGGCTGAACTCCAGCGGCCGCCCGAACCGGATCTCGACGCGGGCCAGGCGCGGGATCAGCCGTCCGATCGGCTGCACCCGCTCGGTCCCGATCAGCCCCACCGGCACCACGACGGCGCCGGTCGACAGCGCCAGCGCCGCGACGCCGGTGTGGCCGCGGTGCAGACGGCCGTCGAGCGAGCGGGTGCCCTCGGGGTAGATGCCGAAGGCGCCGCCGCGGCGCAGCACCTCGCGGCCGGCGGACAGCGCGGCGAGTCCGGCGCGGGCGTTGCCGCGGTCGACCGGGATGTAGCCGAGCGCGCCCAGGAAGGCGGCCATCAGGCGTCCGCGCAGGTCACGGCCGGTGAAGTACTCGGCCTTGCCGAGGAAGGCGACCCTGCGCGGCGCGACCAGCGGGATGAACGCGGTGTCGACGGCCGCGCGGTGGTTGGCCGCGAGGATGACCGGGCCGGAGAGCGGGATCCGGTCCGCGCCGCGCACCCGGGGCCGCCACACGAGGCGGACGAGCGGCGCGAGGACGTAGCGGATGAGCAGCTGCACGGTGCACCCCGATCGGTGAGCGACGTCCACAACTCCGTGCAGGGGGACCCGACGTCCCGGCGCCGAACAGCGCCTGATTCTGCTCCGTGACCGGGTCGTGACGGAACCCCCGCCGCCCGATCAGCCGATGTGCGGGTCGGTGAGCTGCTCCCGCAGCGCGCGCAGGGCCTCGCTGCGGGTCAGGCCGGTCGCCTGCAGCAGGTCGACCGCGATCGAGCGGACCTGGGCGACGAGCACCGGCGCGGACACGGCCGGGGCGACCGGCCCGTCCGGTGGCCGGACGACGACCGCGCCGGGGTCGGCGAGGACCGGCGCGTGCTGCACGGCCTCCAGGATGGGCCCGCGGGCGCGGACGCGGTCGCCGTCCTGACCCAGCTCCGCGATGAGCGCCTCGACGGCGCCGGCGAGCTCGGCGATCGCGTCGGGCAGTCCCGGCGGGACCGGCTCGCCGTCCTCGATCGCGGTCATGGACCGGCGGGCGAGGACACGGGCGTTGCGGTGGGCGTAGTCGGCGCGCTCGGCCAGCGTCCGGTACCGGCGCAGCAGGGCCCGGCGGGGGCGGTGCAGCGGCGAGACCGTCGCGACCTCGCCCGCCGAGCTGACGGCCGTGCGGAGCTCGTCGACGACGGTCTGGGTGTCCCGGGCCCGGGCCAGCGCCCGCGAGGCGCTCTCGCGGTCGCCCTCCCGCAGCGCGGTCGCGGTCTCGGTGAGCACGGTCACCAGGTCGTCGAGGACCCGCCGCGCCACCCGCCGCACGATCCGCACCGGGTGCACCGGGATGACCGCGGCGATCAGGATCCCGGCGAGGCCGCCGATCAGGGCGTCGACACAGCGATCGATCCCGCCGGTCTCGCCGGGCGGCAGCAGCGTCGTCACCAGCACCGCGGACACCGCGGCCTGGTTGACGAACAGCGTGCCGCCGTCGGTGAACACGGCCACGACCAGCGCCAGCGCGACGACCAGCACCAGCTGCCAGATCCCGCCGCCGATCTGCGCGATGAGCAGGTCGCCGACGAGCACGCCGATGCTCACCCCGACCACCAGCTCGACGGTGCGCCGCAGCCGGGAGTTCAGCGACATGCCCAGGCTCAGCACGGCCGCGATCGGGGCGAAGAACGGCCGGGCGTGCCCGACGAGGTCACCGGCCACCCAGAGGGCGAGCCCCGCGGCGACCGAGCACTGCAGGATCGGCAGCCACGACGCGCGGACCCGCCGGGCCCCGGTGCGGCCGCGCGAGCGGACCCGGTCCCACGCGGCCGTCATCGCCGGGTCAGGACACGCCGAGCGCGGCGAGCGCCTGCGGGTCCGAGTCGGAGATCAGGGTGCGCAGACGCTCGACCTCGGGGGCCTCGCCGACGGCGTCGGCGGCACGCAGCAGCGCCCCGCAGGACCGCAGGAAGCCGCGGTTCGGCTCGTGCGACCACGGCACCGGGCCGAAGCCCTTCCAGCCGTTGCGGCGCAGCTGGTCCAGCCCGCGGTGGTAGCCGGTGCGGGCGTAGGCGTACGCGGCGACGGCCTCGCCGGCGTCGAGGGCGCGCTCCGCGAGGACCGCCCAGGCGATCGACGACGACGGCGATCCCGCCGCCACCTCCGACGGGTCCGTGCCCGCGTCCAGGTCGGCCGCCGCGGGGTCGACCGGCAGGCGCGTGGCGTCGGGCTCGAGCAGGTTGCCGTGCAGACTCATGACGCCATCCTGGCGCGCGCCCACCGGCCGTCGCCAACCGGTGGGCGCGCGGGAGGGTCTCAGAGGGCCTTGCCGGCCGACTTCAGCGACTCGCAGGCCTCGATGATGCGCTCGCTCATCGCGACCTCGGCCTTCTTCAGGTACGACCGCGGGTCGTAGACCTTCTTGTTGCCGACCTCGCCGTCGACCTTCAGCACGCCGCCGTAGTTCTCGAACATGTGCGCCGCGATCGGCCGGGTGAAGGCGTACTGGGTGTCGGTGTCGACGTTCATCTTCACGACGCCGTAGGTCAGCGACTCGTGGATCTCCTCCAGCAGCGAGCCGGAGCCCCCGTGGAAGACCAGGTCGAACGGCTTGGCGCCGGCGTCGAGACCGAGCTTCTGCACGGCGACCTCCTGGCCCTGCTTCAGGATCTCCGGGCGGAGCTTGACGTTGCCCGGCTTGTAGACGCCGTGCACGTTGCCGAAGGTCGCGGCCAGCAGGTAGCGGCCCTTCTCGCCGGCCCCGAGGACCTCGACGGTGCGCTCGTAGTCGCCCGGCGCGGTGTAGAGCTTGTCGTTGATGTCGTTCGCGACGCCGTCCTCCTCGCCGCCGACGACGCCGATCTCGACCTCGAGGATGATCTTCGCGTTCGCGGCCTCCTCGAGCAGCTCGGCGGCGATCTTGAGGTTCTCCTCGAGCTCGACCGCGGAGCCGTCCCACATGTGCGACTGGAACAGCGGGTTCTTCCCCTTGCTCACGCGCTCCTGGCTGATCGCGATCAGCGGGCGGACGAAGCCGTCCAGCTTGTCCTTGGGGCAGTGGTCGGTGTGCAGCGCGATGTTGACCGGGTACTTGTCCGCGACGACGTGCGCGAACTCGGCCAGGCCGACCGAGCCGGTGACCATGTCCTTGACCCGGGTGCCGGACAGGAACTCCGCACCACCGGTCGAGATCTGCACGATGCCGTCCGAGCCGGCCTCGGCGAACCCGCGCAGCGCCGCGTTCAGGGTCTCCGTGCTGGTCACGTTGATCGCCGGGTAGGCGAACTCGCCGCTCTTGGCGTTGTCCAGCATCTGGTTGTAGATCTCGGGCGTGGCGATGGGCACGGGCCTGCCTCCTCGTCGTCGGCGGTCGCTGCTCCGCGCAGCGCTCCTTGTCTCCGGGTGAGTATCACGTACCCGGTGGGCGGCGGGAGTCATCGTCGTCATGGGGCTGGTCTCACCGCGCCGGGCGCGGTGACCGGTAACGCTGCGAGGGCCGTCGGTGGTGGTCGCTAGGGTGGAACGCGTGGAGGAGGAGCGCGCCGAGAACGCCGTCGACCGGACGTTGGGCCGGTTGCGCGCCATCGACAGCCGTCCGGCCCCCGACGGGACCGGGCCGCACCCGTTCCCCGCACCGTCGGCCGCGGCCCCGGCCGACGGGCCGGGCGGATCCGGCGCGCAGGACGGGCCGGACACGCCGCTGACGCTGGCCGACCTCTACCGCGACCACCGCCTGCGTCTGATGCGCCTGGCGATGCTGCTCGTCGACATCCCGGCCACCGCCGAGGACGTCGTGCAGGAGGCGTTCACCGGGCTGCACCGGCACTGGTCGGGCCTGCGGGACGAGACGGCCGCCGTCGCCTACCTGCGCGCCGCCGTGGTGAACGGCTCGCGGTCGGTGCTGCGCCGGCGTCGCACGGCACGCGAGTACGTCCCCCCGCACGCCGCGAACGCGCGCTCCGCCGAGTCGCTGGCCATGCTGTCGGCCGAGCACCAGTCGGTCGTCGACGCGCTGGGCCAGCTGCCGCCGCGCCAGCGCGAGGTGCTGGTGCTGCGCTACTACGGCGGGCTCACCGAGTCCGAGATCTCCGAGGCCGCCGGCATGAGCCGCGGCACCGTGAAGTCGACCGCGAGCCGCGCGCTCGACGCCGTCGCCCGGATCATGGCCGAGCGGGCCGGGACCGAGGCCGTCCGCCGTCCGGGGGAGGCACGATGACCGGGCCCCAGCCCGCCGGGCGCGACGACGCCGCCCGCCGCATCGGCGAGGCCCTGCAGGCTCAGGCCCGCGGGCGCCCCATGCCGCCCCGCCCGGCAGGCGGTCCGCCGCCCGCGCCGCCGCGGATGCCCGGGCGGATCCCGCCGCCGGCGCCCCGGCCCGCGCCGCCGCAGCAGCGCCGTCCGGTGCCGCAGCCGCCCGCGCCGGAGCCCGCGCGGCCGCTCACCGGGCAGATCGTGTGGGCCGCGCTCGTCGCGCTGCTGGTCGGCGCGCTGCTCGGCGGCGGCCTGGCGCTGGTCTCGGTGCTGCTGCCCGGGGCGCTGCCCGCGCTGGGCTGACGCCCGGTTCGCCCGAGCTGTCCGTTCAGTCCGTTTCGGCTGGTGACGGGCCCGCAGGACGCGATCACCCGGCCGGTACCGTCGATGAGGTGACGGTTCTCGCCGCGACGCAGGCAATCGCCCTCGGCCCCGACTGGCTGGACCCGGCGGTGATCATCGAGTCCCTGGGCCCGTGGGCCCTCGTGGGGGTCGCGGCGATCATCTTCGCCGAGTGCGGGCTGCTGCTCGGCTTCTTCCTCCCGGGCGACTCGCTGCTGTTCACGGCGGGCCTGTTCGTCGCCCAGGGCGCGATCGGCATCCCGCTGTGGCTGGTGTGCCTGGTGCTGGTGGTGTCGGCCTTCGCCGGCAACGCCGTCGGCTACGGGATCGGCTACCGCGCCGGGCCCGCCGTCTTCGACAAGCCGAAGTCGAAGCTGTTCAACCCCACGCACGTCGAGAAGACCCACGAGTTCTTCGAGAAGTACGGCAACCGGGCCATCGTCCTGGGCCGCTTCGTGCCGATCGTGCGGACGTTCATCACGGTCAGCGCCGGCGTCGCGCGGATGGACCCGAAGCGCTACCTCACCTACTCGCTCATCGGCGGCGTCGCCTGGGCCGCGGGCGTGACGGTGCTCGGCTACTTCCTCGGCCAGTTCACCTTCGTCCGCGAGCACATCGACCTGATCCTCATCGCGATCGTGCTGATCTCGGTGCTGCCGATCGTGTTCGAGGTGCTGCGGGCGCGGGCGGTGTCGAAGCGCGGTGGACCCGCGACCGCGGTCGACGGTGTCGCCGGCGCCGCGGGCGGGGCGGCCGCCGCCACCGTCACCGGGCGCGACGGCGAGGACGACCCGGCCGCGGTCACCATGCGGATGCCGGCGGTCGGGACCGGCCCCGCGCCGCACGGCGAGCAGGCCCCGCGCCCCGGCGCCGCACCGTACGGGGCGCCCCCGCAGCACGGCGGTCCCGCCCCGCTGGACGGCGCGCCGCAGCACGGCGGGCTCGTCCCGCCGAACGGGCCGGCGCCGCGTCCCGGCGGCCCGGCCCCGGGCACCCCGCAGGGCGGCGGGGAGCCGCCGTACCGGCACACCACCGGCCGTCCCTCGATGCCGCCCCGCCCGGGGCGCTGAGCCCGCCCCGCCCGGGGAGGCCGGTCACCACGCGTCGGACAGGTCCGCGTGCGCGCGGACCCAGCCGTGCATCACGATACCGGACGCGACCCCCGCGTTGACCGACCGCGTCGAGCCGAACTGGGCGATGGACACGGCGAGGTCGGCCGCGGCGCGCAGCTCCGGCGACAGGCCCGGCCCCTCCGCCCCGAAGACGAGCACGCACTCGCGCGGCAGGGTCGTCTCCTCCAGCCGCAGGGCGCCGGGCACGTTGTCCACCGCGACGACCGCGAGGCCGTGCCCGCGGGCGAACGCGACGAGGCCCGCCGCGCCGGCGTGGTGGTGCAGCCGCAGGTAGCGGTCGGTGACCATCGCGCCGCGCCGGTTCCACCGCCGTCGCCCGACGATGTGCACCCCGGCCGCGCCGAACGCGTTCGCCGTCCGGACGACGGTGCCGATGTTGTGGTCGTGCCCCAGGTTCTCGATCGCCACGTGGAACGGGTGCGCGCGGCGGGCCAGGTCCGCGGCGACGGCCTCGCGGCGCCAGTAGCGGTACGGGTCGACGACGTTGCGCCGGTCCCCGTGCTCGAGCAGCTCCGGGTCCCAGTGCTCCCCCGCGGGCCACGACCCCTCCCAGGGGCCGACCCCGACCTGGCCGGGGACCGTCCACCCGCTCGGTCCGGGGTCGCCGCCGGGGTCCGGCCCGGGCTCGGGCGTCATCCCAGCTGCAGGTCCGCCAGCCCCAGCAGCGCGCGGTACGGCACGCCCTCGGCCTCGACGGCCTGCCGCGCCCCGGTGTCGCGGTCGACGACCGTGCAGACGCCGACGACGTCCGCCCCGGCCTGCAGGACCGAGCGGACCGCGGTCAGCACCGAGCCGCCGGTGGTGGAGGTGTCCTCGACGACGAGCACCGGGCGGCCTGCGATGTCGGGGCCCTCGATGAGCCGCTGCATGCCGTGCCGCTTGGTCTCCTTGCGCACGACGAACGCGTCGACCGGGTCGGCACCGGGCTCGGCGGCGGCCGCGTGCAGGACCGCCGTCGCGACCGGGTCGGCGCCGAGGGTCAGCCCGCCCACCGAGCGGTAGGTCCAGTCCTCGGTCAGGGCGCGCAGCAGGCGTCCGATCAGCGGGGACGCCTCGTGGTGCAGCGTGACGCGGCGCAGGTCGACGTAGTAGTCGGCCTCGGCGCCCGAGGAGAGCGTGACCCGCTCGTGGACGACGGCGATCTCCCGCACCAGCGCGGCGAGGCGGGCGCGGTCGGCGTGTGCGGTGCTCATGTGCGGTCCCTGTCGAACGTCGCCGTGATGCGTCGCAGCAGGCCACGGGGCAGCACCCCGGTCACCCCCACGATCGCCTTGTACTGCGTGGACGGCACCGAGACGACGCGGCCCCGGTCCAGGTCCGCGAGCGCCTCGTCGACGACCCGCGAGGGCTCCAGCCACAGCGGGCCGCGCCGCGCACCGACGTCGATGCCGGCCCGCTCGTGGAACTCGGTACGCACGTAGCCGGGGCACAGCACCATCGCGCGCACCCCGGTGCCCTGCAGCGACGCCGCGACGCCCTCGGTGAAGGAGATGACCCACGCCTTGTCGGCGGGGTAGGTCGAGCCGCGCCCGGCGAGGAAGCCGGCGACGCTGGCGACGTTCAGGACCGCGCCGGTGCCCCGGTCGACCATCCCCGGCAGCGCGGCACGCGTCAGCTCCAGCACGGCGGCCACGTTGACCTGCAGCTGGCGGGCGAGTTCGGCCGCGTCGTTCTCCAGGAAGGGGGCGCCCAGCGCGAGGCCCGCGTTGTTGACGAGCAGGTCGACCGGCGCGACGTCGGGGTCGGCGAGCCGCCGGACGACCCGGGCCCGCTCGGCCGGGTCGGCGAGGTCGGCGGGCAGCACCTCGACGGCGACGCCCAGGTCGCGGTAGCGCTGCGCGGCGGCCTGCAGGCGCTCGGCGTCGCGCGCCACGAGCACGAGGTCGCGGCCGTCGGCGGCGAGCCGGTCGGCGAACGCCGCCCCGATCCCCGACGACGCGCCCGTGATCATGACGGAGGGCACGCGGCGAGCGTAGTGCGTCGGCGGGGCGCGGGCGCACGGGCAAGGGTTACCGGCGGGTCGGTGTGACCCGCGCGACACCGGACCCCGGCGACCTCGTGAGACGGGCCGCTCTCGCGTGCCGCCGCCCCATGAAGCCTTTACCGTCGAGCCATGACGTCCGAGGCGCTGTCGATCCGGCGACCGGTCGATCCCGCTTCTCCCGGCGCCCCCGGCGCGCCGACCGGACCGTCGCCCCGGCACTCCCGGGTCGCCGTCGTGGGCGCGGGCTTCACCGGACTCGCCGTGGGCCTGGCCCTGCTCCGGCGGGGCGTGCACGACTTCGTGCTCCTGGAACGGGCCGACGACGTCGGTGGCGTCTGGCGCGACAACACCTACCCGGGCGTCGGCGTCGACACCCCGTCGCCGCTCTACCAGCTGCGCGCCATGACCAACCCGGAGTGGAGCGAGCTCTACGCGCCCGGCCACGAGGTGCAGGACTACGCGCGCCGCCTCGCCCGCTCCACCGGCCTGGCCGACCACGTCCGGTTCGGCGCCGACGTGCTCTCCGCGCGGTGGGACGCCGACGCCGCCCGCTGGCGGATCGACACCCCGACCGGCGAGTTCACCGCGGACGTCCTGGTCAGCGCGGCCGGGCTGGTCGCCGACCCGAAGCAGCCCGACGTCGCGGGCCTCGACGCGTTCCCCGGCCCGGTGTTCCACTCCGCCCGCTGGGACCACACCGCCGACCTCGCCGGATCGCGGGTCGCAGTCGTCGGCACCGGGGCGACGGCGATCCAGCTCGTCCCGCGGCTGCAGCCGCAGGTGTCGCAGCTGCACGTCCTGCAGCGCACCCCGGCCTGGATCCTCCCCAAGCCCGAACGGCCGGTCGGCGAGCGCACCCGGCGTGCGCTGGCGGCCAACCCGCTGCTGAGCCGGATGCAGTTCGACGTCATCTACGTCGGCGCCGAGCTGCTCGCGGCGACCCGGCGCTCGCGGCTGCTGCGCGAGGCCCTGACCCGGGTCGGGCGGCGGCACCTGACCTCCCAGGTCACCGACCCCGCGCTGCGGGCGCGGCTGACGCCCGACTTCGACTACGCGTGCAAGCGCCCGCTGGTGTCCAACGACTACCTGCCCGCGATGACGGCGCCGAACACCACGCTGCACACCGGCGGGCTCGCCCGGGTCGAGGGGCGCACCGTCGTCTCCGGCGACGGCAGCCGCGCCGAGGTCGACGCGATCGTGCTGACCACCGGCTTCGAGGTGGGCGCGACCGCCCCCATCGCGCGCCGCCTGCACGACGCCGCCGGCCGCTCGCTGCACGAGCACTGGGGCGCCTACCCCCGCGCGTACCTGGGGATGAGCTACCCGGGCTTCCCGAACCTGTTCCTCATGCAGGGCCCGAACGCCACCAGCGGCGCGAGCTCGACACTGCTGTTCTCCGAGGCGCAGGCCCGCTACGTCGCCGACGCCGTCTGCCGGATGGCCGCCGAGGGCATCCGCAGCCTGGACGTGCGGGCCGACGCCGAGGAGCGCTGGACGCGCCGCATCCGCCGCCGCTCGGCCCGCACCGTCTACGAGACCGGCGGCTGCTCGAGCTACTACCAGAACGACGAGGGCGTCAACGTCGTCATGTGGCCGGCGAACACCGCGGAGTACCAGCTGCGGACCCGCCGGTTCCGGCTGTCGCCGTTCGACGTCGAGCGCGGCCGGACCGGCGCCGGGCGACCGCTGCACCCGCTGCGCCCGGTCCGGCTGGCCGCGACCGCGTAGGCGGCTCGGCCCCCGGGCGTCGTGCACGGTGTCCGGGGCGCCGGAAGCCACTCACGAGCGCTGCCAGGCGCCCACCTCCGCGGTGAACCGCTGCACGGCCGGCTCGTCGAGGAAGGACGAGGCGAAGGAGTTGGCGGCCAGGGTCCGGAGCTGGTCGTCGGTGAAGCCGAGACCGTCGCGGACGGCGGCGTAGTTCGTGTCGGCGTAGCCGCCGAAGTAGGCCGGGTCGTCGGAGTGCACGGACACGTTCAGCCCGGCGGCCAGCATCTCCGGCAGCGGGTGCAGCCCGATCCCCGGCACGCACGCCAGGCGCACGTTGGACAGCGGGCAGACCGTCAGCGGCGTACGGTCGCGGACCAGCCGGGCGACCAGCTCGTCGTCCTCGATGGAGCGGATGCCGTGGTCGACGCGCTCGACGCCGAGCTCGTCGAGGGCCTCGCGGACGTAGCCGGCCGGGCCCTCCTCACCGGCGTGCGCGACCGGGCGCAGCCCCAACCCGCGGGCCCGGTCGAAGACCTCGGTGAACTTCGTCGGCGGGTGGCCGACCTCGGCCGAGTCCAGCCCGACCCCGACGATCCGGTCCAGGTACGGCTCCGCGGCGCGCAGGGTGTCGAGGGCCTCGCTCGCGGAGCGGTCACGCAGGAAGCAGAGGATCAGCCCCGCCGAGACGTCGGCGGCGTGCGCCTCGATCGCGTCGGTGAGCCCGCCGACGACGTCGCCCATGGCCACGCCGCGGGAGGTGTGGGCCTGCGGGTCGAAGAACATCTCGACGTGGCGGACCCCCTGCTCCGGGCAGGTCCGCAGGTAGGCCGACGCGAGCTCGGCGAAGTCGTCGCGGGTCCGCAGGACGGCCATGTTGGCGTAGTAGACGTCCAGGAAGGACTGCAGGTCGGTGAAGTCGTAGGCGGCGCGCAGGTCCTCCACCGAGGCGTGGGGCAGCGCGACGTCGTGCCGCCGGGCCAGCTCGAACACGGTCTCGGGCTCGAGCGTGCCCTCGATGTGCAGGTGCAGCTCGGCCTTCGGCAGCGGCGGGGTCCCGGTGGTCGTCACCCCGACATCATCGCGCGCGCCCCGCGCCGCTCCCCGGCCCGCCTCCACCGGCGACGGCCGCGTGCGAGGATGCGCGCGGTCCACCGCTGCCGTCCGGAGGAGGGGTCGTGCGTCCGTGCCCGGACACCGCCGACCGCGGGGCCGACCGGCCCGGCCCGCGTCCCGCCGCCCTGCGGACGGCCACGTGAAGGAGCCCGCGGTGGCCGAGCTGACCGTGGCCGATCTCGTGGAGCGGGCCCGCGGTCTCGCCGCCCGCGGGCCGCGCACGGTGCTGGGGGTCACCGGCCCGCCCGGGGCCGGCAAGTCGACGCTGGCCCGGGCCGTGGCCGACGCGCTCGGGCCCGCCGTGTGCGCGCTCGTCCCGATGGACGGCTTCCACCTCGCCGACGCCACCCTGCGGGCGTGGGGGCGCCGCGACCGCAAGGGCGCCTGCGACACCTTCGACCGCGACGGCTACGTCGCGCTGCTGCGCCGCCTGCGGGCGGCCGAGGACGAGGTCGTGCACGCGCCCGACTTCGACCGCACGATCGACGAGCCGATCGGCTCCGCGATCCCGGTGCCGCGGACCGTGCCCCTGGTCCTGACCGAGGGCAACTACCTGCTGACCGCCGAGGACGGCTGGTCGCGGGTCGCGGAGCTGCTCGACGAGAGCTGGTACGTGGAGCTCGACCCCGCGACCCGGCGCGACCGGCTCACGCTGCGCCACGAGCGGCACGGGAAGAGCCACGACGACGCCGTGGCCTGGACCCTGGGCAGCGACGAGGCCAACGCCGGGGTCGTCACCCGCGGCCGGGAGCGGGCGGACCTGGTGGTGCGGGTCCGGCCCTGAGCGGCCGGACCCGCCCGCTCAGGCGCTGGTGACGCTCGCGGTGGCGTGCGGGGAGGTGTGACGGGTCCGGGACCGGGCCCGGGCGGCCGCCGTCGCGCGGGCACGCTGCTCCGCGGTCCGCAGGGAACCCGCGGCCCAGTGCCGCCCGCACTCCGCGGCCGCGCCGACCGCGCGCCCGGCGCCGGGCCGCGACGGCAGGTCCGGCAGCCGCGACGGTGCGCGCCGGACCACGGACGTGCCGGCGAGCAGCTCCTCCGGGGTCGCCGCAGGCACCTGCCGTGTCCCGGGTGACGCGGGTGCCGCCGGGACGTCCGGGGCCGTCGCGGCGGCGTCGGACGCCGGCTCCCAGGTCGCGTCGTGCAGCAGTTCCGCGCCCCGGCGCGCCACCCGGACACCGGCCGCGACGGCGCGGCGGGCCGCACCGGGCCGCACCGGCTCGGGCCGCGGCTCACTGACGATCACTCCGGCGTCGAGGTCGTCCAGCACGGCCTCGGCGGCCGCGGCGCTCCAGTGGTCGCGGTCGTCGGCCCGCACGGTGACGACGCCGACGCCGCTGCCGTACAGGGTCGGGGCCAGCGCGGTCACGAACGACACCGCCCAGGCGGCCGCGGGACCGTCGGCGGGGGCCGGCGAGCCGGCGACCGCGACGATCCCGCCGGTGCCGCGGCGGAGCATCCCGGGCAGCGCGGCGTGGGTGAGGCGCATCGTCGCGGTGACGCCGAGGTCGATGCGGGCCTGCTGCTCGTCCGGCGCCACGGAGGCGATGCCGGGCGCCTCGGACAGGGCGTCGTGCACGAGCAGGTCGACGGCCGGGGCCTCGGGCCCGGAGAGATGGGCCTCCAGCCGGAACAGGCCGTGCCGGGTCCCGAGGTCGGCGACGAGGACGTCCGCGCGGACCCCGTACCGGGCGGCGAGCGCCCGGGCGGAGGCGGCCACGCGGTCGGGGTCGCGGGTGACGAGCAGGAGGTCGTGTCCGCGCGCGGCCAGTCGGTCGGCCAGAGCCGCGCCGAGACCCGTACCGCCGCCGGTGATGAGAGCCAGAGCCACACGATCAGGCTATCGGGACCCGTTCGGCTTAACGCATTCGGGTGGTCACATCGCGTTGCGGTGGATCTACGGAGCGTAGATAGTCGCTGCTCAGGACTCGATCGCGGGACGACGGGCGTGCAGCCCCTCCTCCAGAGCGGTGGCGACCTCGGCCAGGTCGGCGAGCAGGTCCTGCATCCGGTCGGCGGAGATGCCGACGGGTGCGGCGGCCAGCACCCAGGCGTCCTCGGCCCAGAGCAGCTCCACGTCCTCGCCGATCGCGTCGCTGGCGTCGGCGACCCGGGGGGTCAGCAGCGGGCGGACGGCGTCGGCGTCGCTGACGAAGGCGTAGCGCTCGCCGACGGGCTCGAGCAGGTCCAGGCCGGCGTCGTCGGGCAGCGGGGCCGAGGGCAGCCGCAGCTCGACGGCGGCCGGCAGCGACACGTGGACCTGCACCGCGCACAGCACCGAGCTGATCCGGCCGGCCTGCTCGTGGTCGAACGCGTAGGCCTTGCGCGGGCCGTCCGGGGTCGGGACGTCACCGGAGACCAGGTTGCGGGCCACGCCGGGGCCGCCCTGGTGGATCGTCCCGTAGCGCCAGCGGCTGGGCAGGACGGGATCGGACTCGAGGTACTCCCACTCCCGCATCGAGGCCCAGCGGCGGCGGTCACGCGTCGCGCCCCCGCGGAACCGGTCGAAGAGCAGCAGACCGACACCGACGACGATCGCGACGATGGCGATGACGAACCAGACCGACATGCCGCGGAGCGTAGTCCCGACCGGCGCCGACGCGTGGTAACGCCACGGATCCGGACGTGCACGTCGCGCGGTGTTCAGCCGGGCGGAGCCGCGGCGTCCCACTCCGCGGCGGTGGCCCGGCGGGCCGCGTCGTTCTTGCCGTACTCCAGCACGGCGTCCTGGCCCCGGGTCACGGCCTCCTCGGCCGCGGCGCCCGCGGTGCCGGGCAGGAGGCCGGTCCGCATGGTGTCCTCCAGCCGTCGCGCCACGGTGGCGGCCTCCGCCAGCAGCCCGACCACGGCCTCGACCCGGCGGGCGAGCGTCCGCGCGAGCTCGACCGCGTCGAGCACGAGCACGGCGAGCCCGACCGGGGCCGCGGCGCCGGCGGTGACGGCCGCCCCCGCGGCCCACGCGAGGAGCTTCGGCACAAGCCACACGACGAACTCGGCGATCAGGTCCCGCACGATCGCCCGCTCCGTCCCGACGGCCGAGGCGGAGGCGAGGACGACGTCGGCGACGTCGTGCGCCGCGCCGGACAGCCGGCGTACCGCGTCGGCGCGGTCGGCGACGGTGCCGTGGAACGCGGCGGCCGCCGCACCGCTCCAGTCCTGCGGCCGGGCGAGCACGGCCTCGACGTCGGCGGCGCGGGCGAGCAGCTCGCCCGAGATCTGCTGCCAGTCCTTCGCCCTCGCCTCGATCTGCCGGGCGTCGCCGCACAGCCGGTCGAGCGGCTCCCGCAGGAAGGCGAACCGCTCGATGGCCCACCCGACGCCGGCGGCGCCCAGCTCGTCGAGGGGCTCCATGACCAGGCTCAGGGTGTCGAGGCCCGCCACGGTCGCAGCGACGGCGACCCCCGGCGCGTCCTGCTCGGTGACCGCCTTGCCCACGTCCGCGTAGGAGGAGAAGACACCCGCGCCCTCGAGCGGGCCGGGTGGCTCGACCGCGACCGGTGCCGTCACCGGGAGCCGCCGACCCGGTCCGGGGCCGACGGGACCTCGACCTCCCCGAAGCGGGCGGCTGCGGCGAGCTCGGTCTCGAGGTAGGCCGCCGCGGCGTCGCGGGCCGATCCGGCGAGCTCCCGCAGCTCCGCGGCCAGGACCTCCAGCGCCTCGACCCCGGCGCGCATCGCCGCGGTGGCGTGGGCGGAGAAGAAGGCGCCGACCACGCCGTACGCGCCGCTGTCCAGCTCCGCCTGCGCCGGGCGCATCCCGGCGACGGCGGCGCCGGCCTCCTCCAGCGCCCGCGCCCGGGCGGTCACCGCGTCGGGCACGACGACGAGCTCGGGCCGGCTCACGACCCGGCCCCGGCCGTCAGCGGCGCCATGATGCGCTCGACCTGCGCCGTCGCGTCCGCGGCGGCCTCCCGGCTCAGCCGCAGCACCGTCTCGGCCAGCCGGGTCCGCGGCAGGTCCTCCGCCCGCACCCCGAGCTGCAGGTCGGTCAGCGTCCCGGACGCGTCGACGGTGACCACGACCGCACCGTCGCGGGTGCGTGCGGTCGCGGTCACCGTCGCCACCCGGTCGCGGGCCTGCTCGGCCCGCAGCCGGATCGTCTCGACGCGCTCGCGGTACTCGTCCAGCCAGGTGCGTCCGGCGCCCGGCCGGCCGTCGGTGTGGGGCTCCATGGCCCCGACGATGACGGGCACCGCCGGGGCCCACGGGCGAACCGCGGGATCAGTTCGCGATCGCGACCGGCTCCCCGACCGACTTCCCGACGACGAGGCCGCCGGTGCCGCCGTCGGCGGACGGGTCGAGGTCGACCCGCACCGTGTCGCCCTCGCGGACGGTGCCGGACAGCAGCTCGCGGGCCAGCTGGTCACCGATGGCGGACTGCACCAGGCGGCGCAGCGGGCGCGCGCCGTAGACCGGGTCGAACCCGTTCAGGGCGAGCCACTCGCGGGCCGCGTCGGAGACCTCCAGGCTCAGCCGCCGCCTCGCCAGGCGCCGGCCCAGCACGCCGACCTGGATGTCGACGATGTGGGTCAGCTCCTCGGTCGACAGCGCGTGGAAGACCACGACGTCGTCGAGGCGGTTGAGGAACTCGGGCTTGAAGTGCGTCCGGACCACGGCCATGACCGCGTCCTCGCGCGCCTTCTCGTCGAGCGCCTGGTCGGCGATCGCCTGGCTGCCCAGGTTGGAGGTCAGCACCAGGATGGTGTTGCGGAAGTCCACCGTGCGGCCCTGGCCGTCGGTGAGCCGGCCGTCGTCGAGCACCTGCAGGAGCGTGTCGAAGACGTCGGGGTGGGCCTTCTCGACCTCGTCGAGCAGTACCACCGAGTACGGGCGCCGCCGTACGGCCTCGGTGAGCTGGCCGCCCTGGTCGTAGCCGACGTAGCCGGGGGGCGCACCGACCAGGCGGGCCACCGAGTGCTTCTCGGAGTACTCGCTCATGTCGATGCGGATCATCGCCCGCTCGTCGTCGAACAGGAACTCGGCCAGCGCCTTGGCCAGCTCGGTCTTGCCGACGCCGGTCGGCCCGAGGAACAGGAACGACCCGGTCGGCCGGTTCTCGTCCGCGACGCCGGCCCGGGCCCGGCGCACCGCGTCGGACACCACGCGCACGGCCTCGGCCTGGCCGACCACGCGCCGGCCCAGCTCGTCCTCCATGCGCAGGAGCTTGGCGGTCTCGCCCTCCAGCATCCGGCCGGCGGGGACGCCGGTCCAGGAGCTGACGACGTCGGCGACGTCGTCCGGGCCGACCTCCTCCTTGAGCATGACCTCCTCCTGCCGCTCGACGACGGCGGTCTTCTCGGCCAGCTCCTTCTCCAGCGCCGGGATGCGCCCGTAGCGCAGCTCCGCGGCCCGGCCCAGGTCACCGTCGCGCTCGGCCCGGTCGGACTCGCCGCGCAGCTGCTCCAGCTGCTCCTTGAGCTCGCGGGTCGCCTCGATGGCGCCCTTCTCGTTCTGCCAGCGGGCGGTCAGTGCCGCGAGCTCCTCGCGCTTCTCGGCCAGCTCGGCGCGCAGCGCGACCAGGCGGTCGGCGGACGCGGCGTCGCTCTCCTTGGCCAGCGCCATCTCCTCGATCTCCAGCCGGCGGACGGCGCGCTCCACGGTGTCGATCTCCACCGGGCGCGAGTCGATCTCCATCCGGAGCCGGGAGGCGGCCTCGTCGACCAGGTCGATGGCCTTGTCCGGGAGGAACCGGGCGGTGATGTAGCGGTCGGACAGGGTCGCGGCGGCGACGAGCGCGGCGTCGGTGATCCGGACGCCGTGGTGCACCTCGTAGCGCTCCTTGAGCCCGCGCAGGATGCCGACGGTGTCCTCGACCGACGGCTCGCCGACCAGCACCTGCTGGAAGCGGCGCTCCAGGGCCGGGTCCTTCTCGATGTGCTGGCGGTACTCGTCGAGCGTGGTGGCGCCGACCATCCGCAGCTCGCCGCGGGCGAGCATCGGCTTGATCATGTTGCCGGCGTCCATCGCGCCCTCACCGGTCGCGCCCGCGCCGACGATCGTGTGCAGCTCGTCGATGAAGGTGATGACCTCTCCGGCGGAGTCGGTGATCTCCTTGAGGACGGCCTTGAGCCGCTCCTCGAACTCGCCGCGGTACTTCGCGCCCGCGACCATCGACCCGAGGTCGAGCGCCACGACGCGCTTGCCGCGCAGCGACTCGGGGACGTCGCCGGCCACGATGCGCTGGGCGAGCCCCTCGACGATCGCGGTCTTGCCGACGCCCGGCTCGCCGATCAGCACGGGGTTGTTCTTCGTGCGGCGCGAGAGCACCTGCACGACGCGGCGGATCTCGGTGTCGCGGCCGATGACGGGGTCGAGCCCGCCCTCCTTGGCGCGCGCGGTGAGGTCCTGGCCGTACTTCTCCAGGGCCTGGTAGCTGCCCTCCGGGTCCGGGCTGGTCACCCGGGCCGAGCCGCGGACCCTGCCGAACGCCTCGCGCAGCGCGTCCGGCCCGGCGCCGTGGCGCTGCAGGAGCTGCGCGACCGGGCCGCCGGCCCGGGCGAGCCCGACGAGCAGGTGCTCGGTCGAGACGTACTCGTCGCCCATCTCGGTGGCGAGCTGCTGCGCGGCGGTGATCGAGGCCAGCGCGTCGCGCGACAGCTGGGGCGCGCTCATGGAGGAGCCCGAGGCCGACGGCAGCCGGTTGCCCAGCGCGGTCAGCTCGGCCCGGACGGCGCCCGCGTCGGCACCGGCGGCGGCCAGCAGGGGCGCGGCGATGCCGTCGCCCTGGGCCAGCAGGGCGCCCAGCAGGTGGGTCGGCCCGACGTCCGGGTTGCCGGCCAGTGTCGCGGCCTGCACGGCGGCGGAGACGGCCTGCTGGGTACGGGTGGTGGGGTTGAAGGAGTCCATGCTCCGCTGTTCCTCCCGGTCCTTCTCGGTCGATGGTCTGTGACGGGGAGCGGCACCCCGGGCCGCTGCTCACAGTGTGCCCGGCCGGTGCGCCTCTCGACAGGTCCAACGGCAGGAAAGTTGAGTCCATTCCACTCAACGCGAGGAAGTTCCGCGATTTTCTCCGGACACGACCGCGGCCCGCCCGGAAGGATCCGGACGGGCCGCGGGTGGGACGACGAGCTCAGTCGCGGTTGTCGACCAGCGTCATCTTGTTGGTGTTGTGGCTGAAGTTGCCGTTGCCGTTGTCACCGTTGAGGTTGTCCCGGACGTTGTCGTTCAGGAAGTCGCTGCAGTTGCCCGCCTGGCCGATGTTCGAGCCGGCGACCGGGGCCTGCGCGAGCGCGGCACCGAAGTCGCTGCGGACCTTGCCCTCGGCGGCGGCGTCGCCACCCTCGAAGGCGCAGGCCTTCGCCGGGGCACCGTGGTGGTCGCCCTTGTCGTGGCCGTAGTCGCCCGCGAAGGCGAACGGCGCGGCGGCGGCCAGGGTGGCGGCGGTGCCGGCCACGACGAGGCCGATCTTCTTCTTCGACAGCATCTCTGCTTCTCCTGTGTGAATCCGATGCAGGACGACGGCGGCGGCCCCCGGAGCCCGTGGGGGTCGCCTGTCGTCCGACCGCCCGGGGCGACCGAGCGTGCTCGGTCGGTGACGGTCTGCAGCGGTCAACGAGAGGCGAACGAGGAGGTTGCGCTCAGCGATTCACCCGATCGGAGCATCCTGCCGTGCGCCACATCGCCCCAGGTCAGCGGGCGTGCGGCCGTCGGCGCAGCGTCCGGGAGGCGCCGGATCCGAGGTGCGTGGTGCTCGGGAAGCGCCGCCGCGCGGGCCGCGGGGCCCGCGGCGCGGTGCCCCGTGCCCCGAAGAAGTCGCCGCCCTTGCGGGCCGGGTCGTCGGTGCCCCAGGCCCGCCGCTGCGTCACCCGCTCCATCCGCGGGATGTGCTTGCGGCAGTGGATGTAGGCCTCCTCCACGTCCACGACCACCCAGCGCTCGGCCCGCCGGCCCGCGGCGTGGTCCTGGGTGTGGCCCGGGTGGGCGGCGCGGAAGGCGTCGTCGTCCATGATCCGGGCGCGGCCGTTGACGTGCAGCCCGATCAGCGACTCGGTGAAGTCCACCATCAGCAGCCCGACGTGCGGGTTCTCCACCAGGTTGCCGAGGCTGGCGTAGACCCCGTTGCCCCGGTACTCGGGGTAGGCGAGCGTGTGCGGGTCGAGCACCCGCAGGAACCCGGGCGGGCCGGCGCGCAGCGAGCTGTCGCACTCCCCGTGCGCGTCGGAGGTGGCGACGAAGGCCATCTCCATCCGCCCGACGAACTCGGCCATCCGCGGCAGCAGCCGGTCGCGGACCTGGTCGCCGTAGAAGCGGTCGGCCCGCGCGGTGCTGCCGACCTCGGCCTGCAGCGCGTGCTCGCCCGCGGAGCCGGGCCGGTGCGGAGCCTCGGCGGGGTCCACCGGGAGGTGCGGCGACACCGGCGCGGGAGGGGCGGGGGGCTCGGCCGGACGGTCCCGTCCGGGCAGTACGACGGCGGGCGTTCGCAACGGCACCCCTCAACGGTGCCATCCGCGACGGCCAGGACCAAACGATCATGTCCGGAGACCTCCGGGGCCCCGCCACGTCGGCATTCCGCGCCGCGGGCGCTATCCTGACCCCGGCGCCACCCACGCCATGACGAGTGACCACCGTCCCCGAACGGATGAAGAGTGACCATGCGTACCCGCTCACCTCGCCACGGTGAGCCGGACTGCGCACGCCGTTCCGGCATATGGAGTCTCTCGCGTACCCTAACCGGCGGAACCCGGGCGCTGGCGTCCGGTGGGACCGCGGCACGGAGCACGACCGAGGAGAGTGTCCGCCAGGCATGACTGCTGACCAGCTGATCGCCGGCGACGTCGCCCCGCCGCGGCGCCCCGCTTCGGAGGCGGACCGGACCGTCGAGCTCATTCGCGCCAGCTTCGCCCTCGTCGAGCCGCAGGCCGAGGAGATCGGCAAACACTTCTACGCGACGCTGTTCAGCCAGGCCCCGGAGACGCGCGACCTGTTCCCGGTGAACATGGAGGTGCAGCGCAGCCGCCTGCTGCGCGCCCTCGTGCACGTGGTGCAGATGGTCGACCAGCCCGACGACCTGGTGCCGTTCCTGCAGCAGCTCGGTCGCGACCACCGCAAGTTCGGGGTGCTCTCCCAGCACTACGACGCGGTCGGCGCCGCGCTCCTGTCCGCGATCGCCACCTACGCCGGCGAGAACTGGACCCCGGAGATCGAGCAGGCGTGGGTCGGCGCCTACGGCATCGTCGCGGACGCCATGCAGCAGGCCGCCGCCGCCGAGCGCGGGCCGGCCTCGTGGCTGGGCCGCGTCGTCGAGCACCGCCGGATCGGCTGGGACCTCGCGGTCGTCACCGTCGCCACCGACCAGCCGGTGCCCTACCAGGCCGGCCAGTACGTCTCGGTCGAGACGCCGCACCGCCCGCGGCTGTGGCGCTACCTGTCCCCGGCCAACGCCCCCCGGCGCGACGGGACGATCCAGTTCCACGTGCGCGCGGTCGAGGGCGGCTGGGTGAGCCGCGCGATCGTCGCGCACAGCCGGGTCGGCGAGACCTGGCGGATCGGCCCGCCGATGGGCCGCATGGCCGTCCCGCAGAACACCCGGCGCGAGCTGCTGATGGTCGCGGGCGGCACTGGCGTCGCGCCGATGAAGGCCCTGCTCGACGAGGTCGGCCGGCGGCCGCGCCCGCCCCGCACCCAGGTGTTCGTCGGCGGCCGGACCTGGGACGACCTCTACGACTTCACCTCGCTGCGGAAGCTGTCCTACAACTTCCCCTGGCTCGACGTCATCCCGGTCGTGGAGTACGAGGACGAGCCGTCCGGGGCCGAGACCGGCACCCTGGCCGACGTCGTGACCCGCTTCGGCGCGTGGAGCGACCACGACGTGCTGGTCTGCGGGTCGCCCTCGATGATCCGCTCGACCGTGTCGCGGATGCTGGTCGCGGGCACGCCGCTGGACCGCATCACCTACGACCCGTTCACGATGGACTGACCGGGGTGGGGGCGGGCCGTGCCCGCCTCCCACCCCGCGCTCAGAACGCCTCGGTGGTGCGCACCGAGAGCACGTGCAGCTCGCGGCGCCCGGTGAAGGCGTCGCGCCCGTGCAGGAACCGGTAGTTGTCGAGCACCAGCAGGTCACCGGCCTCCAGCCGGAACCGCGGCGCCGCCTCGAACGCGGTCGCCAGCAGGTCGGCGTACTCCTCGACGTGGGCCAGGTGGGCGTCCCACTCCGGCTCGCGCGGGACGGGCAGGGCGTAGTCGCTGGCCCGCACGGCCCGGCGGCCGCCACGGGTGTGCTCGACCATCCGCCGCAGCAGCGGGGTGGCGGGCACGCCGCGGGGCGGGTTCGTCCGGCTGCCGAAGAAGTCGACGTCGCAGCGCGTCAGGAACGCGTGCAGCGACGGGTGCCCGGCCGCGAGCCGGTCGACGAGGGCGTAGCCGTCGACGAGCACCGAGTCGCCGCCCGCGGGCGCCGGGGCGGTGCAGTGCATGAACAGCACGTCCTCGTCGGGGTCGCGCAGCCGGACGGTGCGCCCGTGCACGTCGGCCTCGAGGTGGGCGCCGTCGTTGTGCAGCCCGAGCGCCGGGGAGTCGGTGCCGCCCTGCGGGCGGATGCCGAACAGCTCGCGCAGCCGGCCGCCGAGCAGGGTGGCCGCGGCGACGACCATCGCCTCCGGGTCGGAGCCGGCGCCGGGGATCCGGACGACGCCGTCGCCGTCCAGGACCGGCCGCGCCTCGTCGAGGGCCACCGCCCGCGGGACGACGCCGACGTCGTCCACCAGGTCCTTCAGCTCCGGCCGGGCCTCGCCCCGTCGCCGTCCGTCCGCTCCGGTCACCGCCACGACGTACCTCCTGCAGCTCGTGCGTTCCCGCACCAGTGTTGCAGGAACGGGCGGCCGTCAGAACTGACCGGACGGCCCGGTCGCCCACCGCGCCTCCAGCACGCGTCCGAACGCGCTCACCAGCAGGGCGGTCCCGACGATCGCCGCCGCCGGGAGCAGCACCAGCTGCGGGGCGTGGAACAGGAACTGCCGGCCGTCGGCGAGCATGGCGCCCCACTCCGGGGTGGGCGGCTGCGGCCCGAGCCCGAGGAACGACAGCCCGGCCACCGTGAGCAGCACGTTCGCGAACCGCAGGCACAGGTGCGACAGCAGCGGGCGGGCCAGGTTGGGCAGCACGTGCCGGACGGCGATCCGCAGCGGCCCGGCGCCCACGGCGACCGCGCCCTCGACGTACTCGCGGGCCCGCTCGCGCACGACGAGCTGGTAGGTCAGCCGCGCGAACGGCGTCCACCCGGCGACGACGATCGCCACCAGCAGCGACCACGTCCCCGGTGCGCCGCCGGACGCGGCCACCACGACCAGCCCGATCAGCACCGCCGGGATCGCGACGAGCACGTCGACGACGCGCTGGAACAGCTGCCCCACCGCCCGCCCGGCCCACCCCGCCAGCAGCCCCGTCGCCGTCCCGATCGCCGCGCACAGCGCGAGCGCGACCAGGGTGAACCCGACCGAGACCCGCGCGCCCATGGCGAGCCGGGCGAGCAGGTCGCGGCCCAGCTGGTCGGTGCCCAGCGGGTGCGCCGCCGACGGCCCGGCGAAGCGGTGGGACAGGTCGTTCGCGACCGGGTCCAGCGGCAGCAGCGCGACGACGACGAGCACCGCCGCCAGCGCCAGGCCGCCGAGGAGCAGCGGGGTCCGCCACCCGGACCGGGCCGGTGCGCCCACCGCGCGCGCGAGGGTCGAGGCGGTCACCGGACGGCGCTCCGGGCGACCGGGTCCAGCGCGAGCGCCGCCAGCTCGGCGGCGATCCCGGCGACGGCCGCGACCAGCACGACCGTCAGCAGCCCGGCCTGGACCACGGGCAGGTCCTGGGCGAGCACGGCGTCGTAGAGCAGGCGGCCCAGGCCGGGGATCGCGAACAGCACCTCGACCACGACCGAGCCGCCCAGCAGGCCGCCGAGGAACAGCCCGGACAGCGAGGTCACCGAGGTCAGGGCGAGGCGTCCGCCGTGGCGCCACAGCACCCGCCGGTCGGACAGCCCCTTCGACCGGGCGACGACGACGTGCGGGCGGCCCAGCGCGTCGACGGTCTCGGCCCGGACCAGCTGCGTCGCGAGGGCGGCCGGGAACGCGGCGAGCGTGACCACCGGCAGCACCGCCTGCGCCGGTGCGCCCCAGCCGGTCGCGGGCAGCACCGGCACGGTGACGGCGAAGGCCAGCACCAGGGCGGTGCCCAGCACGAACTCCGGGATCGCGACGCCGAGCACCGACCCGGCCCCGAGCACCCGGTCCAGCCGCCCGCCGGGCCGGCGGGCGGCGTGCACCCCGAGCGGGACGCCGACGAGCGCCGCGAGCACCAGCGCGGCGACACTCAGGGTCAGCGACACCCCGAGCGCGGGCAGCAGCAGGTCGGTGACCGGTGTCCGGCTGGTCCAGGAGATCCCCAGGTCACCGCGCAGCACCGCGCCCGCCCACCCGGTGAACTGGTCCCACCAGCTGCCGTCGAGGCCGTACTCGGCGCGCAGCGCGGCCTGCACGGCCGGGTCCGGGTCCGCCTCCCCGGTCCGGCTGCGCATGATCGCCAGCGCGGTGTCCTGCCCGGAGAACCGCGGCAGCAGGAACACCAGCACGGCCGCGGCCACGGCGACCAGCGGCAGCGCCAGCAGCCTGCGCGCGACGAGTGCGGTCACTCCGTCGTCGCCAGCCCCGGGACCACGAGCGTCTTGGCCAGCGGGTCGACGGTGTAGCCGGTGACCCGGTGCCCGACCCCGCCCGCGTTGGTGTGCACCAGCGGGATGCCGACGACGTCGGCGGTCAGCCGGGCCGAGGCCTCGGTGAAGACCTTCTGCCGGGCGGCCGGGTCGGTCTCGGTGGCCAGCGGCGCCAGCAGCGCGTCGAACTGCGGCGAGCAGTAGTGGTTGAGGTTGTAGGAGCCCTGGCAGGTGTAGTCGGAGGTGAGGGTGGCGCCGGCGTCCGGCACGTCGAGCAGGTAGCTGCGCGAGAGCAGGTACATGTCGACGTCGCCGGCGAGCAGCTGCGGCTCGCGGGCGTCGTAGTCGCCGATGCGCACGGTCGCCTCGATGCCGGCCGCCCGCAGCATCTCCTGGACGGCGGTCGCCAGCGTCGGGAGCTCGGCGCGGGCGCCGTAGGTGCCCAGCTCCACGCGCAGCGGGTTCCCCGGGCCGTGCCCGGCCTCGGCCAGCAGCTGCCGGGCGCGGGCCGGGTCGGCGGGCGGCGGCGCGTCCTGCGACCCCCACGCGACGGCCGGGCCGAACAGCTCCGAGGCGGGGACCGCGGACCCGGCGAGGGCCTGCTCGCCGAGCGCGGTGCGGTCGAGCGCGGCCGCGACGGCCTGGCGGACCCGGATGTCGGAGAACGGCGCGCGGGACTGGTTGAGGATCAGCGACGCGGTGCGCGGCGCGGCGACGGTCTGGTTCACGTACTCGTCGCCGGTGAACTCCAGGGCCGCGGACTCGGGCAGCTCCTGGGCGATGTCGGCGTCGCCGGCGCGCAGCGCGAGGGCGCGCGCGGCGGGGTCGGGCACGAAGTTCGCGGTGACCCCGGCCAGCAGCGGGCGCTCGCCCCAGTAGCGGTCGTTGCGGGCGAGGGTGACCGACTGGGTGCCGTTCACCTCGGTGACGGTCATCGGCCCGGTCCCCGTGCCCTGCACCGACGGCGGGGTGCTGCGGTACGCCGAGGGGGCCAGGATCGCGGTGCTCGCGCCGGACAGGCGCAGCGGCAGGATCGGGTCGGCCGCGGTCGTCGTGACGCGGACGGCCCCGGTCCCGTCGGCGGCGGCCCGCAGGCCGATCCCGCGGACGGCGCGCGGCGGGGCGGCGACGCCGGCGACCCGGTTGAGCGCCTCGGCGGCGGCCTGGCCGGTCAGCGGCTCGCCGTTCTGGAAGCTGACACCGGGACGCAGCTCGAACCGCCACGTGCGGGGGTCGGCCTGCTGGGCCCAGGCCGTCGCGAGCGCGGGGCGGGGACGGCCGTCCGGGCCGGAGGCGACGAGGGACTCGGTGACGCCGAGCTGGGACAGGACGAACGCGTCGTCGGTGTCGACGGCGTATCCCGCGGACGGGCCGAACGCCATCGCGATGGTGACCCGGCCGTCGGGGACGACCCGGCCGGTGCCGCCGCCGGTGCCGCCGCAGGCGGTGAGGACCGCGACACACGCCAGCAGAGCGGCGGCGGCACGGACGGGGGAACGGCGTCGGGACGCGACGACGGGCATGCGACCTGTCCTCTCCTGCGCCCTCGACCGTGTGTCACCCGGCGCTCGGGAGATCTTCGGTAAGCCTGTACATACGGTCAAGTGTCTGCATGTATGCGCATATGTAGTTACTGCCATCAAGTCGCGACAGCCGCAGGGGCTCTGGTACCACTTCGACGTGCTCCGCAGCCTGCTCCGACGCCCCGCCGCCCCCGGGGTGACCACGCCCCCCGCGGCCGCCGTCCGGGGCGGCCTGTGGGCGCGCTTCGTCGAGCTCCCCCCGGTGATGCGGCTGCTGATCAGCACCCAGCTGGCCTTCAACGTGGGCTTCTACATGGTGCTGCCCTACCTGGCGACGCATCTCGCGGAGGACCTCGGGCTCGCCGCGGCCGCCGTCGGGCTGGTGCTCGGGCTGCGGACGTTCAGCCAGCAGGGCCTGTTCGTGGTCGGCGGCACCCTGACCGACCGGTTCGGCGCCAAGCCCGTCGTGCTCGCCGGCTGCGGGCTGCGCGTGATCGGTTTCATCCTCCTCGGCGCGGCCGGGACGCTGTCGGCGGTCGTGGCCGGGGCGCTGCTGACCGGGTTCGCGGCGGCACTGTTCTCCCCCGCGGTCGAGTCCTCGCTCGCCCGCGAGGCGGGTGAGCGCGAGCGCGCCGGGGAGGGGCCGGCCCGTACCGAGGTGTTCGCGATGTTCGCCGTCGCCGGGCAGGTCGGGACCGTGACCGGCCCGCTGGCCGGCACGGCGCTGCTGCTGGTGGACTTCCAGCTGGCCTGTCTCGTCGCCGCCGCCGGGTTCGTGCTCGTCGGGCTGGCGCACTGGCGGTGGCTGCCGTGGCGCGAGGCCGAGCAGGCGGGCCGACCGATGCTCGCGGGCTGGGGCGAGGTGCTGGGCAACCGGCGGTTCATGCTGTTCGCCGCCGGCTACTCCGGCTGGCTGCTGGCCTACAACCAGCTCTACCTGGCACTGCCCGACGAGCTGGAGCGCGTCGATCGCGCCGCGGCCCTGGGCTTCCTGTTCGTGCTGATGTCGGTGCTGGTCATCGGCCTGCAGCTGCGCGTGACGGCGTGGGGCCGCCGGCTCGGGGCGGGCCGCTCGATCGTGCTCGGCTTCGGGCTGATGGCCGCGTCGTTCGCGGTCGTCGCCGCCGCACGGCTGCTGCCGGGCCTGCCCGGGGCGTGGGCGCTCGCCCCGGCCGTGCTGATGGTGCTGCTGCTGACCTTCGGCGAGATGTTCGCCGTGCCGGTGGCGCAGGACCTGGTGCCGCGGCTGGCCGGGGAGCGGCGGCTCGGCGCGCACTTCGGGGTGCTCGCCTCGTTCGGCGGACTGATGGTGCTGGTGGGCTCGACGGGCGTCGGGGCGCTGCTGGACCCCGCCTTCCCGCCGGCGCTGCCCTTCGCGGTGCTCACCGTCGTGCCGCTGGTGGGGGCGGTGGTGCTGGGAGTGCTCGCCCGGCGCGGGCTGCTCGCCGCGAGCTGAGCTCAGGTGTCGTCGGGACGCCACCGGACGACGGCCCGGCGCCGGTCCACCGGCACGAGGTCGCGCCGGTAGGAGCGGTGCACGGCGGCCGTCGCCTGCGCGGCGGCGGCCCGCACCGCGTCGAGCTCGGCCGTGGCCTCCTCCAGGCGCGCGGTCAGCTCGTCGACCATCTGCTCCAGCTCGATGATCCGCTTGACGCCGGCGAGGCTGACGCCCTCCTCCTGGGAGAGCCGCTGCACCTCGCGCAACAGCGCGATGTCGCGCTGGGAGTAGCGCCGACCGCCGCCCGCGGACCGGCCCGGGCTCACGAGCCCGAGCCGGTCGTAGCTGCGCAGGGTCTGGGCGTGCAGGCCGGACAGCTGCGCGGCCACCGAGATCACGAACACCGGGCTGTCGTGCGCGACGTCGATGTCGCGCTGCTCCCGGCCGTCGTCGGGGGTGCGTCGTCCGGTCACCGCCATCACCTCCTGGTGCCGAGCAGGTCGGCCCGCGGGTCGAACGACGACGTCGCCTCCGCGTAGGACCGCAGTGCCGCCGCCGCCGCCTCGTCGAGCTTCTGCGGGACCGCGACCTCCACGGTGACCAGCAGGTTGCCCTTCTTGCCGTTCTTGCGTTCCACACCGCGCCCGGACACCCGGAAGGTCCGGCCGCTGGAGGTCCCCGCGGGGATCTTCAGCGAGACCGTGCCGTCGAGTGTGGGCACCGTCAGCGTCGCACCCAGAGCGAGCTCGGGGAAGGTCACCGGGACGGTGAGGGTGAGGTCGTCGGCGTTCTTCGGGGAGCGCCCGAAGATCCGGTGCGGGGTCACCGAGACCATCACGTAGAGGTCCCCCGCGGGTGCGCCGCCGCGGCCGGGCTCGCCCTGGCCGGCGAGCCGGACCTTCTGGCCGTCGTCGACGCCGGCCGGGACGCGCACGGTCAGCGAGCGGGTCCGGGTGGACACGCCGTCGCCGTGGCACTCCGGACACGGGTCGTCGATGATGCGGCCGGTCCCGCGGCAGTCGCGGCACGGCTCGGAGAACGAGAACGCACCCTGGCTGCGGTTGACCAGCCCCTGCCCCTGGCAGGTGGCGCAGGTCCGCGGGGTGCTGCCGGGCCGGGACCCGGTGCCGCCGCAGCGCTCGCAGCGCCCCGGCGACGACAGCTTGATCGGCACCGTCGCGCCGCGCACCGCGTCGTCGAAGGAGATGGTCAGGCTGCTCTCGACGTCCTGGCCGCGGCGGGCGCCGGCACCCGTGCCGAAGCCGCCCGCGCCGCCGCCGTTGCGTGCGGCCCGGCCGAAGATGTCGCCGAGGATGTCGCTGAAGTCCCCGCCGCCCGCGCCGGCGGCGCCACCGGCGCCCCGGCCGGCCTGGCCGAACAGGTCGTTGATGTCGAACCCGCCGGCACCCGCGCCGCCACCGGGCCGCGCGCCGCCGGGGAACCCGCCGCCGGAGCCGAACCCGCCGAAGCCGCCGCCCCCGGCGAACATCGCGCGGGTCTCGTCGTACTCCGTGCGCTTGGCCTCGTCACCCAGCACGCCGTAGGCCTCCGACACCGCCTTGAATCGGGCCTCGGCCTTCTCGTCGCCGGGGTTGGCGTCGGGGTGCAGCTCGCGGGCGAGCTTGCGGTACGCCTTCTTGATCTCGTCCTGGGACGCCGTCGAGGAGACGCCCAGCTCGCGGTAGTAGTCCTTCTCGATCCAGTCGCGCTGGGTCACTCC